>NZ_JAHHPN010000237.1:0-2974 GCF_024606325.1 Endozoicomonas sp. ONNA1 | reverse complement strand
GTGCGATGTTTCTTCAAAAGAGCATTGCTTATAGCCTCATAATTTTGGTGAGATTCCAGTCGTGGAAGGTTATAAACGAATTCATCAAAACCGGTTTCAGGTTGTGGTGTTGCCTGCAGCACTTCCAACGATTTTGTATAGTCCATCCGGCTTAGCTCGTAGCTTGCAGTATTCCCTGATAGTTGTTCAATATCAGAAGCAGTTGCCCCGGATGATGTGTCCAGCACCTCTGACGTATCCAATACGAAAGCCTTGACAAGGCTTAAATACTTTTTAATGTTTTCTGGCCTGTCACTACTTTTGATTTCATTGTCGAGGCAAATACCATATTGTTTTGGTCTTTTTTTGATGGAAAAATGCCTTGTTTTTTCCAGTGGTTTCAGAAGTATTCTCTCAATACTGTCTGGATCACTTATCCTGGGAAATAACGCTTCTTCAACTTCAGGGCCATCATTGCTGAACAAAAATTGGATGTTATAGTTAACGGGGGTAATCAAAAAATGCTTTGCAATCAGTGCTGGCCAACCAGCCTGAGGTATATACAGAAGATTAAACCGTTCATCAGTAAAGACTCTGATGGCTGCTTCAGCGGCAAAACGGGCACCCAATACAGAGCTTGCTATCAGCCCGGGTAAAATTTCTGTAACAATCTTACCCGCTTCAATAAAGATCTTTTCCTTTGGTTTTTTGGGCGATGTGTATTCAATAACAGGCATAGGCATATAGGTCGATTCTGTTTGCGAGACATCAGGTGTCTCATCCTGATTATACTGATAGTGGTTGGCAAGCCGCATTAACACCAGTGATTCCAGATAACCACCATAAGGGAAGCCGAGCTGACGTGCTTTCCTGAAATGATCATGGGCACTGGCCAGAACTCTTTTGTGACCGGTTAATACTACCTGCTGGAAGTCAGGTCTTATTCTCGCCTCCAGAAGCGTCAATCCAGCCAGACAATGAAGCCAGCCTGACATTTGTAATGATTGAGAATCCATTTGTTTGTCATATTGGTTTAACCGTTGTTTTAACTTTTGATAGCCAGCTCTTTTGGCTTGCTCAATAGCAAGAAAAAAATTAATTTCTTCTCCAACTTCGAATTTTTTCAAGTTGTCACTGTGAAAGACAGCATAGTCTAAGAGTTGTGAGTCCAAATTACGTGCAATAGTGTTGAACTTGACTGGCTTATGCCATACAAAGAGCTGAAACCATTTGTCTAATTTTTTCCAACCAGCTGAATCACTCTGGAGTTTTTTTGCCATTTCTGCATTTCCACCGATGAGCGTGATAATATACCGGTGAGCCATTAAAAGAGTGTTATGCCAATACGTTGTGGTGTCCTTGGAAACCTGTTCAGGAAGTAAACCAATCAGTTTTGTCAGAAGTTGTAAGTCATGACCAAAATGAAGCGCGGTTAAGCGGGCTTGGATAGAGAAGGGAAGGGCTTTAAGATGAGGAAGAACGGGCTGGACTTCTGATTCAGTATCAACCAGATGAAAAGCGAGTTCTATAACATCAGCAATTGCCCGATTCTCAGGATTAATATCTTCATAGAGCTCCTTCTGAGTCTCTTTCAGAAATATGGAAATCTCTGAAGAGGATTCAAAGCCTAATATAGATAAGTTAATAATGTACACGGATAAATCCGTGCAATCAGAATCTATCAATTCTGATCGACCAGTAGCGAAGTACAGTATCAATTTTAAATTTGCTTTCGCATTCTTTGCCGCTTGCGCTTGCTCTTGCTCTTCCTCTTCCAGTATCGTTTCTATTGCCCGGTTTGCAGCTGCTATCGCTGTTTTTGTCGCTTTCGATTTTGTCGCAGCTATATCTAACGCTTCCTCTACCGCTTCCATTGATGCTGCTGTTAACTCTGCTTGTTCAGTTTCCGCTGCCGCTGTCACTAACGCTACTGCTGTCGTTGATACCGTTGCTATCTCTAAGGATGTCGATGCCAGAGCCCTAGCCTCTTTCGCTGCCTTTAAAGCCGCCTCAGTCACTGCCGTTTTGCCTAACGGAGCTGCTCGCGCATTCGCTGTCACTGCTGTTTGTCCATGTTGTTCGTTTGGCAGATGCTGGGTATTTGTAAATTTCTGGTCCATTTGATTTAAAACAACATCAACTGCGCCATCAGAGCCTTTTACCGGAAGCTGCTCCAGAAACTCTCTGAGTAGATGTATGGAAGGTGTTACCCTACCCGGAATATTGCTTTTCGGGTTTTTCAGGTAAGTGTCTTTATCAAAGGCCAGTTTCAGTTCGAAAGGCTTTGGAATCAGCATCAGCCACTTGAGGAATATTCCGGCCAGAACCGTTTGATTTGAGTCCGATTCTAATAAAACCTCAATAGACTGTGACACTCCGGAGAATGCAGATAAATTGGCATTAATTATGATATTAGATTTTTCTTCCATACTATGTTCAAAAAAAAGCAAGAGCATCGCGGCATAAGGGAAGTAATAATTTCGAGACGATAAAATCGTCTCTTTTATCTTTTTAGCGTTGAGTTTGACTACCGGGCTAAAGGATAACTCAATGGTTTTGTCATCATCTGACATTTTGGCTTCCAACATGGCCAGTGCCTTCAAAAAGTAGTAATAACCCATTCCCAGGTCATTTGTTGGATGTTCGCTATTTTTTAATAAAACCTTTCTGAATGCAGTGATGTGCTTTTCTACCTGACGCAAAAACTTTTCCGGGTCTTGCTGAATGGATCTGACTTCCCGAATAATATTGTCATCCAGTTGTAATAAATGCTGGATATGTATTCGTTCCTGGAAGGGTTCTGTTGATGGTCGGATACCTGACTTCAGGTTTTTTGGCTGTCTTGTTACACTTACTGCTCTTTTTGCTTTTTCAGGTTTTGTTCCTGTTCCAGAAGTGAATTGTTCCTGAGTAGTTGGAGTAGAGGACGCCAATACTGGAACCGGAACCTCTTTGATTTGAACAAAATTCCTTGAAAGCAGTAAAGACCGGGCAA
>NZ_JAHHPN010000236.1:0-3150 GCF_024606325.1 Endozoicomonas sp. ONNA1 | reverse complement strand
TAGACCAATTTATTGCAACCGTAGTAGGACAGCCTTAAGTCCGACAGGCTGCTAGAACCGTCATCATTCATCGAACCTGTCTGAGGAGCAAAAGTGCTGTCATAAGGAAGTCGGTAATGCTGCTTTATCATCCAGATTACCGACTGGTGATAGGTTTTACGACACCTGCAACGGGCGGGATATAACAACAAAAACTACAGTCTACCAGGATCGAGTAGAGCTGGATCTTTCGAGAAGTCTTTATTTCCCAATAGATTACGCCCTCCTCTCAATCCACTAAAACATTTTGGTACCACATGGACTACTGCAGGAAGACCCAAACCCAGAATAGTCGCTAACACCTGACTGGTACGCCTTATCCAAGCCTGCCTGATTCGTTTTGAAAGATGGAACCAAATTTGAGTAATAGTCTGATCGCCAAGAAGCAGGGCCGCACCTACGCCCATTTTTTCCAATGTGGTTAAATTTTCTAATGCTCCTAAACCCTTTAATTCTGCAGTGACAGTATTATTCATAACCAGCCCCTCCGGATGACCTGCATCATAAATAAGTACGGGTGAAGTGAAGGCTGCCTGAGTTGTAGAGGGAGAGACTGTGGATGAAGCGGATGTTGGCATAGTGCAATGACAGGCAACATCAAAACCTGCCGAAGACCATGCGCTCACTGGCGCAAACCCTGCTCGATAACGCTTCTCTGAATCAGACGAGCAGGGATGCTGATCGGGATATTTAAAAGGTATCCAACCCCAGGCCTGTTCTCTTTCTTTTAATCCAAACGCTCCATTTATCATTTTGATATCAGAACAGTAGGTACTGTCATAGACGCGACCCATAAAGTGATCAGGATCCGATAGACGAGCTGTATCAATGGACAGATCATTGCCGTGCTGATCAACGACGCTGTTACAGGTAGAATCAACAAAGCTCAGAACGTTTTCTCTGGACGATAAGCTAATAGAGAACAACACACCACTGTTTCGTGACGATCCGGGCGTAAGAGTATCCATTTCTGAGGATACCGATATGACTGTTTTAGTGTTTTTCATCGTCAACTGCACTTGCCCTGTTTTCTGATCACATTCAACATTCATTGCAGCCGGTTGAGCATACCTTGATCCCTGCACGCCCTGTAAAAGAGCAAATTCAGAGTGCATAAATCGATAGACGAAATGTTCCTCTGGTCCTATCCCGTCAGCATCGTCAGTGCAACCCAGATTTACCGGCTTAATCCTCCTGTTATTATTCGCTGGATCAAGTACCACCCTAATGTTGTCTGCAACAAAGAGACCTGCTCCCTTCAGATCCAGAATACCTGCCAGTGTGTGATATTTTCTGGTCGGGGTTGCCCCAGCGTTCCTTGTAGTAACTGTTGCTGTTGAACGGCCTGCCTTTATGGGATTTCTGGAATTGATTTCGATATTCGCCAGATAATAAACAGAATCATTACGGGTTGCCGACATCACGTATTGATTCTCTGTGCTTCCCTGAATCACAAATTCAGGCAGAATATCCGTTCCGTTTCCCACAAAAGCCGAATTATCCGGTAACTGAAAACTGTTGACCCTTCCGGAGCTGCCAGTGACGGGCTCCGACAATTGCAATTCATAAACAGCTCGCTGCCCCTTTTCGGATGAACGCTCTGCATCAAAGATAAACAAGGTTGGGTGGAAGGTTCGAAGAACCTCATAATCCAGCCTTGATGTTGCACCCGAAATTTTTCTTATCTTGACCGTTTCTGGAATCGGAGAAGCACTTGGGGAAGGTTTTGTCGAAGATACCTGATTGTTCTTTTTCCTGATTAAATCCTTAAGAACCGACAAATGATGACTGCAAACCTCTCTGTCGACAGTGCTGGCAAATTCAGAGCAACCCGAAACCTCTGTAAACCTGTAACCACCCGTTGACCCACCTTTGGTGAAAGCATGACTGGGGAAGGCATAAATTACCGACAAAAGAGCACCTGCTAACCCGGATCTGGAAATAATCATAACTGCACTCTGTCCAGTTTTAAACGCTCAAACAGAAGCATCCTTACTATAACAATCCTTTTTAAAGTCGTTATTTATCCTAGACCGGATATTTCATAAATAAAGGTAAAGCCTTCTCCAATAAAAAACGAACCTCTTGACGTCTGTTTTTTCCAGCATCAAGTAAACCCCACAGACTTGGATTTCTCATCCACGCTTATGGAACAAAAAAGCGGATGGCTGCCCTGCGGGTTCCTGTCTTGTATCACTGCCCGCAGCCCAGCCAAGCAGGCGAGGCTTCACAACGGGTTTGGTAATGCTGCTTTATAATCCATATTTCCGACTTAAGGGTTTTACCTTCCCGGGGACAGGCTATGAACAATAACAAACTACGGTTGATCTTTGCTTAGCAATAGAAACTCCTGTACAAGTGGTCTCATCCCCACGGAACAGGGTGATGCCGACTGGAATAACGGAAGGCCGAAACCTAACACAGCCGCTGACACCTGACTGATATATTTTGTCCTGGCTTGCGTGATGTAGTTTGAATAAAAGTACCAGACTTGGGTAATGACTTGATCCAATAAAAAAAAGCCAACGCATGCGCCCAAAACAGTTCTCTGCTCTTCAGTTAATCCTTCCGTCCTATCACTGTTTATGGCCAGAGCGCTTTTGTTACCTACCACTCTGGCAGATATGTGTGAAGCATTAGTTATCTGTGAAACATTAGATAGCTGAGTTGTATCTGGAGAGAATGTGGTTGAAACGGATGTTGGCATAGTGCCATTACACGCAACTTCGAAACCTGCCGTAGACCATGCGCTCACTGAAGCAAAGCCTGTTCGATAAGTCTTCTCCAATGAAGATGCACAGCCAAGTTCACCGGTATTATCACCTAATATCCAACCCCATGCCTGCTCTCTGTCTTTTAATCCAAATGCTCCCTGAACCATATTAACATCAGTACAATAACTGCCGCGGATGTCACCCATATAGTGATCAGGATCTAACGGGGTAGCTGAGTCAATCGATAGATCATTCCCAAACTGATCAACGACACTGTTACAGGTAGAATCGACAAAGCGCAGGACGTCTTCCCTGAGCCAGAGTCTCATAGAAAACAACACACCACTGCTTAAATGTAATCCGGATGCTGAAGGGTCAGTTTCAGTGAGTACAGATA
>NZ_JAHHPN010000013.1:0-19855 GCF_024606325.1 Endozoicomonas sp. ONNA1 | reverse complement strand
CTCCGACCCCCACAACCCCATTGTGGTGCGCTACCAGGCTGCGCTACGCTCCGACTACGCTTCCGAGGATCTGGAAGTGCCCCGTTGACGTCGCCGTATATTACCTTGGCGGCCGTATTTTGCAAGGGGTATCTGAGACAGATTCGCTACGGCCGAAGCTGGGGAACTCAGTCCTCTCGGGCTCAGTGCAGCGTTTCGTCTTTGATGCTGTGAAATCTGGCCAGCACTTCGTGTATCATTCTCATCTTCTTCATAATGCCCTGGATCTTATCTTTCTGGTTTTCGGGTTCCATGATGGGCAGGCTTTGGATCTCCTCATTTAATTCGATCAGGTAGGGCAGAAAACGGTTAGCGGAGGCACTGAAACCTGCGTCCTGCTGAAAAATGGCAGAAAACTTGCCTTTCTCTTCTTTTTGCAGAATTTCCAGCTGTTCATCGGCACTGAGTGCCAGTGCATAGATGTCTTTCAGGGTGAGAGTCAGTTTATCCTGAATTTCCTGAATAATTGAGGTTGAATTCATGGGTTTCTCGATGGGGTAAATAATGGCGCAGTATAGGTTAATACTGAGTGCTGTTGTAGTAATTTGCACTCTCAGGCCGGGCTTTTGTCAGACTGACTCTGCAGTTGCTCGTAGAACTTTTCCAGCTCGTCCATGTCACAGGCTTCGGCTATTTGCAGAAGATACTGACAATACGTTTGCAAGTGTGCTTCTTTGAATTCATTTGTTATAGACGTCAGTTCTTGTATATCACCAAACTCAAGGACCTGGGAGACTTTTCTGAGCAATGCTTTTTTATGAGTCTCATCCAGTTTTGGCAATTCTGAAACTTCCGCTTTGTCGGTGGCTACTCGTGATTTTCTGATATTCAGTTTCAAATGGCTGGCCACTACTTGTAGGAGATAATTCACCTTGAAGGGTTTGGCCAGGACACCATCAAATCCTTTCTGCTTCAGGCGCGTATGGATGTCAGAGCCTGCGCTGGCAGTCACAGCGATTACTTTCAGATTTTTCAGCTCGGGATTCAGACGAATATGTTTCAAAGTTTCTATCCCATCCATTCTGGGCATTCTGATGTCCATCATGACCAGTTCGGGTTTCCGGGTTTCGAGGCAGGCCAGGGCTTCCAGTCCATCACAGGCTTCCAGCGTTTTAAAGCCGGCTTCTTCCATAATGACCTTGAGCAGGTCACGGTTTATTTCCAGATCATCAACAATCAGTGCGGTATAGGTCTGATTGTCAGCAAGTATCAGTTCCACCTGATCGGAAGAAAAGACGTTATCGGTGTCCAGTGCCGGAACTTCTTTCAACGGGATTGAAAACCTGAAGCTGCTGCCCTGGCCGACGTGGCTGGTAACCGTCAGGTCGTCTCCCATGGCTTTAACCAGGTGTCGGCTAATGGCCAGACCCAATCCTGTGCCCCCTGACTTCAGGCTTTCATCTAATTGCCTGAAGGGGTCAAAGATAATTTCAAAATTTTCCGGATCAATGCCAACACCGGTATCTTTCACTGAAAAGCAGAGTCGCTCATCCTTCACACTAATAAGGATTTCAACGGAGCCTTCTTCTGTGTATTTGATGGCATTACCCAGAAGGTTGGTCAAAATTTGTCTTAGCTTGACATCATCCACCTCTATCCAATCCGGGACTTGCTCGTCAATGTTCAATATTAGCTGTAAGTCTTTATGCTCTGCCCTTGGGACAAACAACTCCCGGGTTTCCAGCAGCAACTGTCTGAGGTTAACCGATACCGGGTGCAAATCGACGCCCTGAGTTTCAATTTTTGTGAGATCAAGAATGTCGTTAATCAAAGTCAGCAGGTGTTGTCCGCACCGTTCAAGTATGGCCAGCTTCCGGTGTTGTCCGGGGTTCAGTCCTCCTGATCGCTGTAAAACCTGCGCATAGCCAATGACACCGTTCAATGGTGTTCGTAACTCATGACTCATGCAGGACAGGAACAGGCTTTTTGAGCGACTGGCGGTAATGGCTTCGTCCCTTGCTGTCAGCAGGGCCTGCTCAATCTGTTTACTTTCCGTGATATCTCTGATGACAACGGATATAAGAATACCATCGCGGGTAATCAGTGGATTACTGGTTAACTCAGCAGGAAAGGTGCGTCCATGTCGGTCAACGGCTTCTGTTTCCTGACGGAACAGTTGTGTTTGTTTCCAGGCCCTGTCCAGCAGAGGGCTGATCAGAGGATGGTTCTCCCGTGATTGAGGAGGAACAAGCAGAGAAAGGGGCATATTGATCAGATCATCCCGCAGAAAACCCAGCAGTTCGACCGCTCTGGAATTGACCATGACAATAATGCCATCCGGATTCAGGATAATCATGGCATCCGGTGCAGAATTCAGCAGAGCCTTGAATTTAAGGGTGTCACTGACCCGCTCAGTCACATCATTGGCCAGTCCTTCAATCACTCTTTGCTGCCCGGAAGTCATGGCGTTCCAAAAAAGCTCAATCCTTCGTGACTGCCCCTGTTTATTCTGGATATCCAGTTCGAAAGCTTCTACCGGCTCACCTCGCAGTACCTTCTGAAAATTGACTTTGAAGGCGCAATTGCCCGGATCATGGCTCAAAAAATTCTCCAATGGGCCGGAAAACTCCTCACTACGGAAGCCCAGGACCGATTTTACCGAACGGCTGATATGGACAATCTTACCGTCAGTGTCGAGTTGGAAATAAAAGTAGCGTCCTTTTAATCCCTGAACGATATGCCCCATATTGTTGGCTCTGGCCTGGTGCAGGGCATGGTCTCTGGCATCAAGCCACTGAGTCAGTTTGACGAATGAACGGGCCAGTGAGCCAGCTTCGTCTCTGGAATGGGTATCGGGTAGTTCCACAAGCTTATGATGTTCGATAAAGGTGTCCATGCAGGATTTCAGAGTAATCAGGGGGGAGGTGATTTTTTTGGAGGCATACCAGATGCCACCGAGGATCAAGAGCAGGGAGATCAGCATGATAGCAATGTCCAGCAGGGCTATATTGAACACACCCTGGAGAGCGTGCTGTCGACTGACTGAGGTATAAAGCCACCACTGGGAAGAAGAAACCGGGGCACCGAAGAACCAGTATTCTTTTTGATACTGAGGGTTGGGGAGCCAGGCCCGGAAGGTTTCGGCGCGACCGGAATCAACCCACTGTTCGATCTTATTACCAAATCCTTCAATACCGTATACTTCGCCGGTTTGGCGCAGGTTTTTATGACCAAAGCGGTTCGCCTGAGTGCTGTCACTGTACAGGTAATCACCGCTGCGGTCGACCATATTGAATTTCCAGAGGTTGATTCCGATATTGCGTCCTTCAAATAGCTTGGGGTTAATGACATCGTGGACCATACCGTTGATATCAACATCCAGTTTAAGCAGATGCCCATCGCCCGGTTGAGCGCTGGGTACAATAAAGCTGACCAGCCTCTTTCCGGTTTTGACATCCCTATAGAGCTTGCTCCAGTAGTCATTGGGTCTGAGAAGCTGCTGCCAGCTTTTGCCAAGTTCAGTCGGGGGGAGTGCTGCCAGTCGGGTGGGTTCTGCTTTGTTTTTGCGTTTATTGATACAGGCTGAAGTGACCGTTTTTTTAGTATCGATCCAGCAGACTCTGGTCAGGAAGGGGCTGGAAGCCAGAATGCTGTGAAGCAGCGGGTAAGTTGGGTAGGTTTCGGTCTGTAATAAACGAACCTGGGCTGTTGCCTGGGACATGATTTCCTGAGTGTAGGCATCCAGGGCACGGGCAAAGTGCACAATGTTATTGCGCATCTGTATCTCAATTTCATGGGAGGATTCCTTGAAAGAGGTATAAATATGCAATGCACTCAGCAAGTTATAGAAGAGTGTAACGGGAACCACTGTGAAAAGAATGATTTTTTTTCGAATAGAGGGTTTGACCACGCCCTGCCTCAAGCAAAATCTTAGCAACCTGTTCAGGATAGCTAAGGGAGATAAAGTTGCCGGGTGAATGTTTCGATCCGATCAACTACTTGAGACATTGCTCATGACCAGAGCCATAATAATCACCAGCCAGCGAATCCAGTATGTTACTTCAAGTCGGCTGCAAGTTATCCCGGTTGTACCTTGAATGCACTGGCTGAAAGCTTCAAGCCCTGCTTCGACTTCATCGGACTGCTGTTTGACTTGTTTGTGTAGATCTTCCGTTCTAACTGAGGACGCTGTTGCCATCAGATTTCCAAAGTTCGGAGGCAGGTTATCCAGAAAGATGTTCATTCCATCATTGACAGAGGAGAAAGCTGTAGCCTCGGGGGGGGGGGATTGACGATTCAGACCCGGCTTTTATGAGAATGGTTGGCTGTACTGAATGCTTTAGAGATGGGTGGCCCGATGCTGTTGTCGCGGGGAGATTGAGCTGGGGCGAGGTGACAGGATATAACATCAGATTTGCCGCTGAGGCATATGTTGGCACAACAGGGTGCCAGTGATTTCCAACATTGATAATATTCCGGGGAAGTAGTGGCGCTTCCAGGCCGCCATGGAATAGCGTCAATGTGTCCGGATCGTTTAGCCATTGCATGATCTGTAGTTGATCATGACTGGGCACTGGCATTACTTCCAGATCCGGGTGGCCAGCCGTTGCCGCAATTAACATAGCTCCCAGTGGTTCCTGGGGGTTGTGAATAGCAGGCGTTACAATCATCACATTCAACGGCGTATTGGCTGCCTGAAGCAAAGGCATCAAGAGGTGTTCTACTACATTGGAATCTCCCCACATGTGCTGTCCCGGCTGAAAGGGCATGAGGCCCTCAAGCATCTGGAAACCAGCCAGGCTGGGGTTGTTCATGAGATGGTTAAGGGCTTGGGCTCCAAGTCCAAGAAATAACATGTGAGGCGTTAACACAAGACTATCTTGATGCGATTGTTGACTCAGTTGCTGAACCAGATCATGTATCAGGTACTCGTGTTGGGTTTGACCTGCCACTACCGCCAATTGGTTAATCAAGTCAGCCAATACAAGATCAAAAGCTGTACTATTACCAGCATTGATGATCAGCTGATTCAGGAGACTCCATTGGCTATCAATGTCCATCTGGTCCAGGTTATTCAGAATGTGGTTGTAGTCCACTGGCAGGTGTCGTGGAAGTTTCCGTAAGAGTCGTTTGAGCAGACTTTTTAGCCAGGGGTTGCCATTGGCGAGCAGGTTTCTGAGCTGGAACGAGAGATTATTTCTCGTAGCATCATTTTTTAAAGCCAGAAAAATAATGTTTCGAAATAAACCGCCAACAATGTAACCATGAACGCCATGATTGGCATAAGGCATAGTCAATACCAGTTTTTTTAGCAGGGATATGATATGGTCGATCAGCTTTCCAGCACTTTCCGGCCTCATGTTTAATAAGTGAACCAGACTGTTATACAGACAGAAGTGGTCTGCCGCTACGCTATGAACCTGGCACCATTGTGATTTCAAAGCATTGAGCGCTTGCTCTTCTGCCTGATGCAGTTTTGCCTGGACTGCTGCTTGATGATCCCTGTACCGGGTCAATTCTGCCTGTGACAGTTCCGTGATTCCCTGTTGCATCAGCTCCATCTGTTCACGAGGATTCAGGGAGAGGTTTTCCAGTTTGATCCGTTTTGTACGGGACGGCTGCAAAGTCGGGGGTGTCGATGATTGCCACTGGATTGCCTGCCTGACAGCGTAAGCACTTCTTTTAGCTTTTTTGTCTTTTTTGGTTTTAACGGATTCAGGAAGTTTCAGGGTGAACCACTGATCGTCATTTTGTACTCTCAAGACTCTGAGAAGGTAGTCGTACTTCCTGTTCTCACGAATCCATTGATTTAAATGTGCAAGGGGGACGGTCACTTGTTTTACCTGACGCAATTCTCTGGCCCCGGCACGACTCAGGATTGATTGAATCACAATGATTCTGGGAGGTGAGGGGGGAGGGGTGGAGTGATGAGCGGTATCGGTTATCATTTCATCGACAGAGGAGGAAAGGTCAATAATCACCAGAGGCTTTGATTCGCGACTTGGGGTTCTGTGCCCCATGACCTCCTTGATCGCTTGAATCAGTGTGTCCCTGTGGGTGTAACTTGGAAACTGCACTTTGTCATGACTGGGTATTAATCTGAGCTCTCTGGCCAGGAATTGGCGTTCATAAACACGGGGTTTAAAACGCAATCTGACTGTCTCTGGCAGTGGGTAAACGACAGAGACAGGAAATAAAAGGTTAAGATTTTCCAGAGCCCTGGCCCAGTTTTGGGATCTCAGTCGGCTATAGGCTTCAGGAAAGGTTGTAGCTTCTGCCTGTACAATGTCCATGGGGTAAATCCCCCATTTTTTCATCAGTTCGGTAAGGCTTTTTCGGGTAAGAGTACCGAAAGAGTAACCGGTTGACAGCAGTTGGCTGTCCGCGGTTGGCTGGGTCAGTTCAATGTGTGTTGATTGTTGGCTGAAAGAAGTACTGTTTTTTTTCAGTCTTGTTGCCGGCAGAGCTGCAAAGTCTGTTTCATCAAGGGGCCTATCCTCTGGCTGCTGCCCTGTGGCAGAGGCTTTTTCACCAGAAAACAAAGGAATACCGGTATCGGATAAAATTTCCCGGATGAGTATTTCAAGCATGGAGTTGTTTGCTAACAGGCGTATTTTGTCTTCGAAAGATTTTTGTCCAAATGCCCTGTTCAGGGCAGTTCTGATTTTGTCTGAATACTTCTGGTTGACCTGTTGAATCCATTCATCCTTAGTGATTTTATCGAGCTGTTGCTGCTCATCTTCTGGCAGGGGCAGCTGGTGTTGGTTGACCAGGTGAAGCCAGAAAAGCTGTTGTAACTTGCTGAATCCATTTTTAAAGGCTTTCAGGCTTTCTTCAATAATTTCATTGGCCTCAGTCGGATGTTCATCAAATAACTCGGCAACTGCCGAGTCTGGCCCAGTCGTCATATGCAGACTTTGGAGTCGGTTTGAGTAAAAACGGTTGACTCTTCGAATGAGGTAGTCCCTCTCGATTCTTCTTAAGGTTCTCTCATGTTTTTTTCTCTGTTCGTTTGCATGCCCGGGTATCTTGCCGGCAACGACGTGCCAGTTGATAAGCTGACTTAACTTAGCCTCATCGACCAATGTGCGATCGGCCGCTACCGAATTCACCAGTGTTCTCAGGGATTCGCTGGCCACTACAGTGGGCTCACTACCGTTAGCCTCATTGGCATCGAGTTCAGAAAAGCGACGTGCCAGCGCTTTTGAAAAGGCTTCCCGGTATTTTTTGTCTACGATGCGCAACCACCAGTCCTGTTGATAGTCAACGGGTAGATAGAGCTGATGATGAAACTGCTCTGGCCGCATCTCCCTGGCCAGTTTCAAAAGGTAATGGTGAAGCTTTAGCTTGAGATTATTTCCAGAGCTATCGTTTCGATACTGAATTACACTTTCAGCCGAAATCTCATCGGGATCAAAGAACAGGCGTTCCAGCGGTAGTTTGCTGGCATCAGTGCTTGAAATGGGTCTCTGATACAGATAGTCCATATAGCGTCGGCGGAGTTCCGGAGTGGATTGCCACTCATCCACAAGCATCAGACGCGTTCGGTCTATCAGCTCAGGCATGATGTCATATGCCATATCGCCAGCGTGATAGGCAATGTTTGCCAGAGATTTAATAATCAGCTTTTTAGCATCAGCCCAGCTTTTAATCTTTTCCTGATACACCCGGTAGGGGTTGTAGCCTAGAATCTTGCTAAGCATTGCGGCTTCAGGGCCGCCATCGAAAAGCAATTGATCGAACAAGACCAGAGAGCAAGGGTGGAAATCAGTCAGGTCAGCATGAGTGACCACGTCACGGAGGTAGAGATTGCGCCTTTTCCACTCTTTGCGATAGGCAAAGCTGACGGCAAAATTATCGGGTTTGGCATCGCAGCAGATTCTATGGGCACTATTTTCATTGCCCAGTTTTTCCAGGTTGTTATAGATGGCAGCGATCACTGCGTGCAGAATGCGGCTGACCGCTTCTGCGTAGCTCATTTCGTGAACTTCTTCCGTGCTGTCCTGAGATTTGATTGACATGGCAATTTCATCAGGTCCAAAGTCAAGCAGACCTTCGATGAAATTTTCGGCCAGTTGATCTTTTCTGAGATGACGCTGGATCATATAGATGGAGTATCCCTCTCCGGCTCTGATGCGCAAGAGTCGGGTGGGTTCCAGGTTGACGCCCAACTCCCTGTAGAGCTTCAGGGCCGCTTCGTGGGTTAGCAGAAAGTTATCGGCGTCCCTTCTGTTTATGTAACCGGGGAAACGTCGCAGAGCCAGCCCGGGGAGAACATTATCCAGGGTGAAAACGACGGAAAACTGGCCTCTTCCAATCACCCTTGCATGGGCCTGTCCTATAGATTCGTACTCCGAAGACACGTCTACGCTGACGCCATCCTGTACGTTTAGGAATTCACCTTGGACATTTTGCTCAAAGACCTCAAGGAACTTCTGATAGTCATCATCTGTCACCGGGTAAGCAGAGGTGTCTGACACCTGTTTTTCAACAGGATTATTGAAAACACTACTCTGGTCATAAAAGTGGCTGGCTGTCCTCAGATCGTGAATGCTCTTTTCATCTTCCAGAGTCTCAAACTCCACGCAGACCTCACAAGTTGAGTTTTGACTGTTGATATAGTGGCAGAAAAAGGTTTGTTTGAGTTTGTTCTTTGAGTCGAACCTTGTTTCAGCAGTGGGTACGTCATGGTTAGGCACAAGAATAAACGTTCTCTGCTTGGGCTGAGGGTCACCACTTTTACGATTCTGCACCCTCATTCTTACACTGAGCAAGGTCTCTTCATCCGGTCTGAACGTAAAGGGATTACCTCCTGCTGGTAGTTGCTTAAAGGTAGAAAGATCGACTCTCTGAAATGGCGGACCAGTGACCAAAGCCTCATTGTCGTAGTCAATGTGCCAGGAAGTAAACTGTAGACTGCCTTCCGGAAATGGATTGCTCATGGAGAAGGGGTGTACTTCAGGGTTGTCTGGTAAGACAGGTGATCCCATCAAGGGGCTACCTATGGGGGTTGAACTCAGTTCAGAGTCGATTAGCATATATTCTCTGCTATCTGTTCGGGAACGCACTATATGGACTCGCCAATATTGATTCCGCATAGCAGAGGTGTCTCTGGTGCTTTGGGCAATTTCTCCCAGCATTTTGAAATAACTTTCATACTTCTTGACCTGTTCGACATTTTCCAAAAGGCTGCCCGAGGCAGATGGAGCTACCGAAAAAGTGAGAAGAGCGATAGCCATGAAATTGGGATATTTGTCCCAGTTATTACGGGGCAGAAACAGGCCAAGGAAGAGCACATAAACCGTGATCTTTCCCAGAAGAGCCATGGATCTCGACAATAATTTAGCCAATTTACCGCAGATAGTTCAGTCGTTATTTATTGATGCCTAGCCTTTAGCCTTACCTTTAGACAGTTTCCCTTCGGCTTTGCTACCCAATGTCATGTATGTGCTTGAACGGTCAAAAAATTATATTTATGAACTCTCCAGATTAGACCAGTCTTTCTCCGAATATGATTGTAAATGTTTAATTTCTTTTTGGTTTGGATGCTGAAGTGAGTTTGAGCGAAATCTTGAACACTGCAGATCAGAGGTATCGACCCATTGTCGATGCTTCTGAGGATGGTGGCTTATGGGAGGTTGAAGTCTGCAAGGGCTGTGATGAGCGAGTGGAAAGTGACCTCCATTGGTGAGGTGTCAGTGCAGCCAGACGCTGAAAGAGATACACAATCGTTCGTCCTGAACTTGCCGAACGATTGTGGCACCGCACATCGACAGGCTCAGTGCGAACGGAACAACGCTGAGCTCTACTCGTAGATTTTGATCATCAGGTTAACAGGCCTGCACGGGCAAGCTGCCAGCGTTTTTGTTGCTCTTGCATGGAAGATTTCATCTCTTCATATTGCTTATGAAGCTCTGAGTTTTCCCAGTTCTGTTTAAGCTCTTCTGCTTTGTGCTCAACCCACTTCTGGCGAAGCTTGTTCCAGTCGTGCCAGGTGCTGCTCACCACTTCATACTGCTCTTCCAGCTTTTGCAGGGCAATCTGGCAGGTCAGTCTCTGGCTGGCATATTTGTACTGCATATCGATCCGGGCTTTTTCAATCCGGTAATCGCTGACTCGTCTCAGTTTGCCCGTCAGGCCGATTTTTGAGAAGCCGAAGATCAGCCACTTGGTTGGATCAAAATGCCACCAGCGAATGCCGTTGCGGTAGTCATACTGAAAAATATGGTGGTAGTTGTGATAGCCCTCACCCCAAGTCACCAGAGCCAGGATACCGTTATCCCGGGCGGTATTTTTGTCGGTGTAAGGTCGTTTGCCCCAGATATGAGCCAGAGAGTTAATAAAAAAAGTAAAGTGATGACTCAGTACCAGCCTCAATACGCCGCCCAGAAGTATCATGGCAATAACATCGCCCATCAGGAAACCTGCCAGCGTTGGCACACCCAGATTCATCAACAGAACCAGTGGCACGTAGTATTTCTGTTGCCAGACGACAATAGGGTCTCTTTGCAGGTCTTTGATATTAGAAAAATCACTGGCCTTTGGATCGTAGTCCCGAAGCATCCAGCCAATGTGGGAGAACCAGAAACCACGACTGGCAGAGTAAGGGTCTTTGTGGTGATCGTCGACAAACGCATGGTGGCGGCGATGACCTGATGTCCAGTTCATGATGCTGTTCTGAATCGCCATGGCACCCCAGATTGCAAACCAGAGACGCAGTGACCAGTGGGCTTCATAGGTCTTGTGAGACCATAGCCGATGGTAGCCAGCAGTAATGGCTGTACCATTAAACATAAGGATTAATCCTGCAACGATCCATTCACGGAGTTCAAAACCATGGGTAAAACCGTACCAGGGAACAAGGGTGACCATGGCTAAAAACGTTAGTGAAAAAAGTAACGTGGTCACCCAAATAAGACGGGGTTTCTCCATTTTACGCTCATATAGTGTTTATCCGGAAAGCATGATTTTCGCACAATGTTTCTACGCTGTTAAGGCGAAATAGTAGCTGCGCTCCCTCAGCATGTGCACCCTTTGTTATTCATTCGGTTGATCGGTGAGCTGGTTAATCAACCAGGCAGCCAGCCTTGCTGTACGCAGATCATGATCAAACTCAGGGTTGTATTCAGCAACATCTATCACCCGTACTTTCGCACATTCCTTGATGGTCTGCAGAAGGGTTGCCGTTAGGTCCAGGGGAATTCCCCTTACCGCCGGAGCACTCACCCCCGGAGCCTGGTAAGAGGGAAAAGCATCAAGATCAATGGTTAAACAAACATGATCCACCATAGAGGTGAAACACGTCAGTTCTTCGATCAGAAAATCGAGATTATCTCTATGAACCTGATCATCGGTGATATAGGCTACATTCAGCTCATCAGCCCGTTCGAACAGCGCCTGAGTGTTACTGCTGCGGCTGATGCCAAGACACATACAGTGAAAGTCAAGATTCTGATGCTCGCAGAACTGAGCCATCTGCCAGAAGGGGGTTCCGGAACTGGCTCCTTTCTCTGGCTTTCTCAGATCAAAGTGGGCATTGAAATTGATCACACCAATATTCAATCCTTTGAGGGTCTTGTGATCGTGGATAAGAAAGTCTGCCAGCCCTTTAAAACTCCCCCAGGCTATTTCGTGTCCACCCCCCAGGCCGACTGGTAGCATGCCATCCCTGAGCGCTTTCACCAGCGCCTGGCTGAATTGATCCTGTGCGCTTTCCAGGTCGCCATCCTGACAGTGAACGTTGCCCAGATCATAAAGTCCATCGTCTCGATTCCAGGGAAGATTGGCGAGGCATTTTCGAATCAGGTCCGGGCCATTGGCAGCACCCACTCTGCCATGATTACGCCTGACACCTTCGTCGCTGGCCAGCCCGATTAGCACCAGACCACTGGAGCCTGAGTGTTCTGAGTAGGGTTTAACTTTCTGGTGCCAGCGTTGTGTCTGCTGCGGGTCGCCGTCGTAATCTTCCCGGCCGTTCCAGACATTGGTTTCTACAGGTTTTAACTCAGACATGAGAAGTGGGCACTCTTACTCTGGAATACCGCCCCCCCAGGGCTTCAGCAGCTTTCAGTGATCCGGGGAGGCGGCGACCGGTTCAAAGCTGTTTTTGTTTCAGGCTTCTGGCATCGTCTGACTTCAACGTTACGGAGCGTGAGCGAAAGTCTATCAACAGTGAAGAAGGCTGCCAACGCCATGGGTATGTCTGACATTCGACGTTTTCCAATTGGAGAGAGCCGGGATTCCATCAGAAAATAAAAAGCCATTGGCAATAATAATGTAGCAACTGTGACGCTGTTCTCCAGTGCTTTCAGACCTTCTTCACTACTCTCACATTGAAAAATGTTCAAGAATTGTCACTTCAAACTCTTCTAAACCAATACGAATTCGAAGTGTTTGAGCTTCAAAATCATAACTTACGATGGCCACATTGCTGACAAGATATCTATCTCCATACTTGTATTCTATTAAATATTCACCACATCTTTTGTGGATGGTTGCCGGCTCACAAGAGCATGATTCATAAGGGGACGTAATCTTATACACTTCGTATGAGTGGACAGGTAATGATATAAGAAAAACTAATGCAAAAAAGAGGGATCTTAAACTCATCTGACACACCTGGATTGTGGTCTGGCTGAATCTTCTCGTTTTGATTCATGTTCAAGAATGACAACTTCATAGCGACTGAAACCAACGCGAATTTGAAACGTTTGGGCTTCAACGTCAAAGCTTTCGACATTAATCTGACGGGTTAGATAGCTCCCACCACACCTGTGTGCCATATAATGTAGATCATCTATTTTGAAAATGGTTGCTGTCTCACAAGAGCATGATCGGTAAGGGAAAGGAGTCACAACCTTATAGACCTGGTAAGCGTATACAGGTATTGGTATAAAAAAAACTAATACAAAAAAGAGTTTTCTTAAACTCATTTAACGCACCTGAGTTGCTGCACCAGTGAGCACCTTAAATCAACGTTTACATTCGAGATGTAAACGCAAGAGTAATCTGCAAGACGTATTTTCTTAATCAAAAAACCTATGCAAAAAAGTAGGCAGTTGCCGTCCATAAACAAGCGGCTAACGAAGCAGCAAATATTGCTGGAATGATCTGAGACTTCACATGATCCATCAGATCGCACCCTGTGGTCATCGAGCTTAATATAGTCGTGTCGGATATGGGTGAACATTGATCGCCGAACACGCTTCCATTTAACACTGTGGCAAAACATATCATCATGAACAGCTCTGGATTGGCTAATGACTGTGATTGTGCAATGGCCCAGGCCAGAGGCATGGCGAGAGGGAAGGTGATCGCATAGGTTCCCCAGCTTGTACCCGTTGAAAAAGCAATGGCCATAGTAACCAGTTGTAAAATAACCGGTAATAACCAAAAGGGAAGTTGTTCACCAAATATTGACACTACATAGGACCCGCCGCCAACTTCCTTGCTGATACTGCCAATGATCATGGCGAGCATCAGGATGACTGAAGCAACCACCACACCTTTTAATCCATCACCAAAACCTTCAATGACATTGGCCAATGACATGCCTTTGACCAGGGCAATGGTAGCAGATAGCAACAGAGCGGTTCCGAAGGCCCAGTTTACTTTTGGAGTACCCAAATAAACGAACGTCAGGACAGCGATACCAATCAGACTGACCAGAGGAATAATGAATTCCAGAACATGCGGGTTGTAATGATCGGGAACGTTGGGCGTTTGCAATTCTGTTGAGCTAAGTGGTTGTGCACCTTCAGCGTCTAACTGACCCGTTTCCATTGCTCTTTTATTAGCCTGTCTCATGAGGTTCCCAGAAAAACAAGTAATATTCAGGCACAGTAAAAGTGTTCCTGTAACAGCCAAAATGCTGTAAAAACTGAAAGGAATACTGCTAAAGAAAAAAGCTAAACGATCTGCTTCCGTTGCCAGAAATGACACGCCTGGCACAAAAATAAATGCCTGAACGTAGGCAGGCCAAGCGTTGAATGCCAATACAGAAGCGATGGGTGATGCTGTTGAGTCGACAATGTAACTCATTTCTTCATGGCTGACTTTGGCTTTGTCGGCAATCGGACGTATTGTAGTGCCTACCAGCACTGTACTTATTGTCCCCCCCTGAAAAAACAGTACCCCCAGAAGCCATGCGACAAGCTTCGCTGAACGTTGGCTCTTTACAAAGTGTTTGGTCATAAATGTGGCAAATGCTTGTGCGGCACCCGTTTTAGACCAAACCCCCAAGAGGCCGCCAAGAAGCCACAAATACAGCAATAATATAGCTGCAGTGCCTTCTTTAGCTAAGTTGGGAATAATCACTTTGTCAGTCAGGTCGTATCGACCGAGCATGATTGAACCAATAATGATGCCGCCCAACAAGGCTGTTAATGGCTCTCTGGTGAGCAAGCATAAGGCTATCGTTACTAATCCGGGAAGAAGCGACCAGAAGCCATAGTGAAAGGCGGGTTTGAGCAATTCGACATTGCTTTCGTATTGGTGGTTACTATTAACTGCAGCCAAAATCCCCAACAAAAAGACTATCAACGCAAAAATATTGTAATTCTTCATTGATCATACCTTTCGTAACCAGAAGAACTCAGATGGATTTAAGCAACAACTATGGCAGCCTGCTCAGTGTAGACCTTAAGCCGCGGGCACCGGGCGAGAAACTATTCTGGTATAGCTCTTGGCATAGTATTAAATGATGTGAATTCATGCAGCCCGAGGCTTACCCGGGCAAACTGATATAGTGCTTATTCACTGTATCGCCAGCCTCAGAATATGGGAGCCTGTCTTGGACAGTTTCGTCATGCTGCAAGGTGACTGGAATTGAATTTAAGAAGCTGTCGCAAAACGTTGGTTCCCACGCGACAGTCTCTCCAAACCGGGGATCTATCGGTTATGGTTCTTCTTTTTTTAGCACCGTGATAGCCTGACCTTCATCACCGGCGTAGACGACAATGATTTCTGCAGGCTCATCAGATTTGTTTTCGCCGTAATGCCATTCATCCACCATCTCAACCAAAGCCTCACCCGCTTTCAGCTCCAGTTTCTTGCCATCGGATAAGCGGACAACTGTGAGCTTACCCTTAACCAGGTAGCCTGCATTGATAACAGGGTGCTTATGGATAGGCAGTCTTGAATGTGGGGCAATGGCAATGCGAAGCACATGGACTTCAGGGTTCTTGAGGTTGACTCCTTTCAGAGAGTTACCATCCCAACTGGTCGTGCTGTGCGCCAGTACTTCGGTAGAAGACTGGCCAGCAGGAAAAGTGAAAGAACTACCAATAGCCAGAAACAGAGCGGCGCTTTTTAGAGCGGTTTTCATTATAATTTTACTCCGAAGGGATTGGTTGATTTATTCACTAAAGAAAAATCAATCCTGATCTGATCAGTCTACCACCCGTCACACGTCTGAACGTACTTTAATGGCTGTTATGCAGCCGGTATTCAGTCGCCTGTAGAAGTAAAATAATGGATCTCAGTTGGTTAGCAGGCTGACTTCATCAAGTAACTCTTTCAGCCGTTCCATCTTTTCCTGACTTAACCCCTGGGTAAGACGGCTATAACTGTTTTCCACCATAGGGGTCATTTCGTCCAAGAGTTTTCTGGCTTTTGGGGTTGCCTTGACCAAAATGCGTCGATGGTCTTCTGATGACTTGCGGCGGCTGACATAATCCTGTTGTTCCAGACGCTGGATAATGCCCGTCAGACTGGGGCTCAGGATGCAGCAAGCATCAGCCAGCTGTTTGGTTTCCATCTCATCAGCGTCGTTCAGAACCCGCATCACCCGCCATTGCTGTTCGGTAATGGAGTGCTCCTGCAGCATGGGACGGAAGAAGCTCATGGCTGCCTCTCTGGCCTTGAGTAACTTGAGTGGTAGAGAATCTTCGTACTTGCGCATCGTGTTTAGTTTACAACAAATAACTATGATTGGCGGATTGTGTGCATCTTGTTCCGGATAATCAAGACAATGATGTAATTAATTACATGCTATTTATTCGTACTCGACAAAAAAACAGTAACTGTATCTCTAAAGGGTATGCGACCGGAATATTCACCTTCCTCAGAGGCATTGTCAGAAGTATCAGCATTGTATACATGCAGATGAGTGCATTCTGAAGTGCAGTCTCGTCTGGCCTGGCCGTGTGAAAAGTGTTCAGTGAGTAGGCTTTAATGAGGGGTTCTGACGCATTGAAGCCGTCTTCACAGCATGAAATACACAGGTTTTAGTTTTAGTCGAAATCCTGCATATTATAAACGTACTACTCTGTTTAATTGTGCTGAGATGACAACAACAAACACTCGGGAGTGCGGATCATGGCAACGGTTGCGTTTATCGGCCTTGGCAATATGGGAGCGCCCATGGCAGCTAATCTGGTCAGGGGTGGTCATGATGTGAGTGTATTTGACCTTGTTCCTGAGGCAGTCAATGCTCTGACCGCTTTGGGAGCAAAAGCTTCGGGCAGTGCAGAGCAGGCATGTTCCGGGGCTGAGTTCGTTATTTCAATGTTGCCCGCTGGCAAGCATGTGGAAAGTCTTTATCTGGATCAGGGGTTGCTGGATTCTGCTCCGGCCTCTGCCATTCTTGTCGACACCAGTACTATTGATGCGGATACCGCCAGAAAGTTATCGGCGGCTGCCGTCGAGAAAGGGAAGTCAATGGTGGATGCGCCGGTGTCCGGTGGCGTTGCCGGCGCGGCAGCAGGTACTCTGTCGTTTATGTGCGGGGCAGCCAATCCTGAAGTGTTTGAAAAGGTGAAACCTTTACTGCTGGATATGGGGGAAAATGTCTTTCTGGCGGGTGGGCCAGGTGCGGGTCAGGTGGCTAAAGCCTGTAATAATATGTTGCTGTCTATCTCGATGATAGGTACCTCAGAGGCGCTTAATCTTGGCGCTAAAAATGGCCTCGATCCTGCCGTACTTTCTGACATCATGCTGGCCAGCTCGGGTAAAAACTGGGTTCTGGAGGTGTATAACCCATGTCCTGGACTGATGGCGAATGCTCCGGCTTCCAGAGACTATGAGCCGGGCTTTATGAGTGAACTGATGTTGAAAGATCTTGAGTTGGCAATGGCGGCTGCCAGTGGCAGTGAGGCCGTTACGCCTCTGGGTGGCCTTGCTTATTCTCTCTATAACCGCCATGTTTCCGGGGGGATGGGCAAGAAAGATTTTTCCAGCATCTTTCAGGCTATAGAAAGTTTGCAGTCAGAAGGTTAATCACTGACAGCTACGGATACCTGATGCTTCAATTTGAATAAGACGCTGCTTGTATAATCCACCCAGTGCCATTTTGAAAGCACGTTTGCTGGCTCCAAAGGCCCGTTTTATTTCAGCAGGATCGGTTTTATCGTTCATGGGAAGAAAACCTCCGGCGGCTTCCAGCTTGTCCATGATCTGCTGGCTGAGAGAGTCCATCGCTTTTTGGTCAAAGCCGGGCTTTTTCAGACAGAGGTCAATTTTCCCATCCGGTCTGATACGCTTGATATAGCCTTGTACTTTATCACCCAGTTTGACTGAGTCGTTTACTTCCTGACTGAAAAGCAGTCCCTGATGTTTGTTGTTGATAATCGCCATGTAGCCAAGGTCGGTTTTGTCGTGAATCAGGAGGGATACAGGTTGGCTGTTTTGATACTCTCCTGCTGAGCGATCAATAAACTTGTGCAGCTTGGAGGATCCGACTATGCGTTTTGTCTGTTCATCCTGATAGAGATAAACAACATAGCGCCCGCCTTCACGCATGCGGGTTTTTTGTTCACGAAACGGTACCAGTAGATCCTTGCCCAGATTCCAGTCGAGAAAGGCGCCAATCTGGTTGACTTCTTTGACTTGCAGGGCAGCAAACTCACCAATAGAGGCCAGAGGTGTCTCTGTCGTTGCGATCAGATGGTCTTCGGAGTCCAGGTAGACAAAGACATCCAGTTCATCCCCAATAGTGCAGTCTGTAGGCACATGTCTTTTGGGTAGCAGGATTTCATCAAACTGTCTACCATCCAGAAATACACCGAAGCCTGCTTTATCGACGACTTTCAGGCGATTTTTCTGGCCAATTTTAACGTACTTTCCAGACATATCTGTTCCTTTGAGCGAAAGGTGAAAAGTCAGAGTTTTTTCTCCCAGAACAAGGCGTGTCCGAGGTGTTCATCCAGTGCGTAACCTTCGAAGCCCAACTTCCGGTAAGCGGCCTGTGCAACAGGGTTGCCTTCCAATACTTCCAGAGTGATTTTGCAACACCCTTTTTCTATGGCAACTTGCTCAACTTTTTCAAAAAGTTTTCTGCAAAGACTCTGACCTCTGAATGACTCATTAACGACCACATCATGGATGTTGATCAGTGGTTTGCAGGCAAAAGTGGAAAATCCTTCCAGGCAGTTAGCCAGAGCGGCTGGTTGCCCATCAACCAGACAGAGGACAGAGAATGCAAAAGGACGTTTTGCTAATTCCTGAATCAGATGTCCCCTGGCGAAGGTGCTTAATGGCATTCCTCCGCCCATTGGGTCTTTGGCATAGTGGTCGAGTAACTCAATAATGGCCTGGCCATGGTCGGGGTTCGAATAATCGGCTACGAAAATATCGGGCATGTAAATGATTTCTGATAAATGGAGTTAAAGAATTTAGAAAAGTATTCTTGCATAACGGATCTTGAATGGATAGCAGCCCGACATGGTTCTGAGTCGGGTCGCTCAGTCAATCCTGATGTTACAGTGATTAATTGAATTGGCGGGCAATCATGGCCGCCAGCCGGGTGTTATTTCTGAGCATGGAAAGATTCGCCAGCAGCAGCTGCTCACCATGATGCTGGTAGAGGTGCTCAAGCAGGAAGGGTGTCAGGGCTTTACCGTGTATGCCTTGTTTCTCTGCATGGTAAACAGCATCATCGACTTTGGGAGAGACGTCTTCCCAGGGTATTGCGTATTCTTTGGGGAGCGGGTTGCAGATCAACAAGCCTCCGCACGCTGGCAGAGTGAGCTGACACTCAATAAGATGAGCCGCCTGTTTGGCAGAATTGACGCTGAAGTCAACCGACAAGTCAGAGTCACGGCTGTAATAGGCGGGTAGTCTGTCAGTTTGGTAGCCAATAACCGGAACGCCGTGGGTTTCGAGAAATTCAAGGGTTTTCGTCAGGTCCAGAATCGCTTTGGGGCCACCACAAACCACGGCAACAGGAGTTCGACCCAGCTCGATCAGATCAGCGGAAATATCGAGGGTCTTTTCGCCCTGCTTATGGACACCGCCAATACCACCAGTGGCCATTATCCGTATCCCAACCATGGCCGCAATCATCATAGTGGCTGCCACGGTGGTCCCTCCCGAATATTCGTGGCTGATCAAGCCTGCCAGATCTCTTCGGCTTGCTTTGTGAATCGAATTATCCTGAGAGGTGATAAATTCCAGCTCTCCTTTCGAAAGGCCAGCTTTTATCCTTCCATTGATAATTGCAGTAGTAGCGGGCTGAACGCCTTCATCCAGAAGTATTTTTTCCAGCTCAAGAGCGACCTCTAGATTCTGGGGGAAGGGCAGTCCATGGGAAAATACGACGGACTCAAGTGCTACAACAGGGATGCCAGAGGTCATAGCGGTAGTGACATCCGGATGAATATCAAGAAAGTTATTCACGACAACACCCTCTGAACTGAACGAAAAGCCGGAGTTTAATCAAAGTGAAACATAGTTCAGAGGTTTCGTGTGTGCTCAGATAACGAGTACATGTTCATCGCATGGTAGCGATGTGTCGCTGTGACTTACTCCCCGGAACTTTTCATTGTTTATCGAATCAAAAACTATAGTACCAAATTAAAAAACTAATATGGAGGTTACGACTATGAACCCTTCCTGTATTGCCGGAGTAAACGGATACCCGACGCCTGCAAGATCCGAA
>NZ_JAHHPN010000235.1:0-8584 GCF_024606325.1 Endozoicomonas sp. ONNA1 | reverse complement strand
GAGCTAGGGATAGCCCGAAAGACTGTCTATAGATGTCTACAGAGTGCTTGAGGAAGTGCCTTCATAACTGACAATATTTTTGCCTACATCTTTGAATATCAGTGAAAACAGTTTCATTGTATAGTTTCACTGCAAGCCAGTAATACCAAGAGGTTTAGTCATGGACAACGCTGACAACAACGATGCCTACACAATATTAAGGAATTATACTGCTGGCTTGCAGGTTTCAAGAATTTTTATTTACAGCAACGAAAGCCCCGGCCCACAATCACTGACAAGTACATCATGAAAAAACTTCTCAACCAGCTCATCTACCCCGCCCTGTCAGGCCTGATTGTGGCCTTGCTGGCGATATTGTTTGCTCCGAACTGGCTGGGCCTGCCCCAACTGAATTTCAATAATGTGCTCAACAGGAGTGAACAACTCTTGGGCATTGGCGAGATTTCCTATAGCTCGGCAGTCAAGATAGCAGCACCTGCAGTGGTCAACATTGCTACCGCCACATTGGTCGATGAATCCAGCCGCTCGAGAATGCCCAAGAGCCCCTTCACAGAAAATAATCTTGGCAGAGCCAAGGTAGAAACCAGCCTTGGCTCCGGAGTCATCATCAGCCCTGACGGCTACTTGCTGACCAACAATCACGTTATCGAAGGCGCCGACCGAATTGTGGCTGTACTGAAAGATGGTAGGGAAGAATCTGCAGCGATTGTCGGCAGGGACCCGGAGACGGACCTTGCGGTACTGAAAATAGATCTAAACGATTTACCCAGCCTGAATCTTGTTGACTCTGGTCAAAACGAAGTGGGGGACGTCGTTCTGGCGATTGGTAACCCCTTTGGACTGGGGCAAACAGTCACCATGGGGATCATCAGTGCAACTGGCAGGAATGACCTCAGCCTCAATACTTATGAAGATTTTATTCAGACCGATGCCGCCATCAACGTGGGTAACTCAGGAGGGGCTCTGATCAGCGCCCGTGGTGAACTGCTGGGCATTAACACGCTGTTGTTTTCCAGAGGTGGAGGTAATGAAGGCGTTGGCTTTGCTATTCCCTCCAGCATGGCTCGATTTGTCACTCAGTCCATCATCAAGTACGGTCGGGTTGTGCGGGGTTGGCTAGGCATAGAATCACAACCACTTACCAGCCGGTTGGCAGAAGCTTACGGTGTCGAAAGCAATGCCGGCATTTTGATTTCAGGTGTCTACGACAATGGTCCTGCAGATATGGCCGGTCTGAAACGCGGAGACATTCTGATAGCCATCAATAACATCAATACCAGCGATGGCAGGAAAGTCATGAATATGGTGGCCCAGGAACCACCGGGGAGTGAAGTGACCTTGCAGATTCTGCGTAATAACCAACCTCTTGAAATGAAAGCGGTTGTCGCTACACGACCCAACATGGTCAACTGATTGAGGATTATCCTATAAATATCAGCAAAATCATGGTACCGATAACACCGGCAAAAAAGGTACCCACATAAGCCACACCCGACCAAAGCCATTCATCATAATTGGTATGGTAACGTTTCAATATTTCCGGGGTTACAGGCTGGAGTCTGGTCAGATCATCCAACAGCATATGGTTGAACTGCCTGCCACCAATACTCTCAAAGCGATCCTGCTTTGTCACTTCCACCTCGACGATCAAAGCCTGCTTTTTATAACCACTGCCTAGCTTATAATGGCTCCAAACCAGCTTGCCATCTGTTTTTTTCCGAAGATTTATTCCGAAATGAGCAATATGGGTCAGATGTTCCAGAGGAAGAAACTGTTCCACAAAAGCATCGTGATAATAGACACAGTCCGAATGGCATGATGTGGAAAACCAAAGCCACTTTTCATAATCATTCTGTTCAACCGTCACACACACTTTTGTTCCAGATGAGTGACAAACGGCTTCTGTTTTGGAAGACCCCAGAGCCCAACCATTGAGACACATTAAAATCAGATATAAACCCACAAACAATGCCCCCCGAACTATCCTGCACATGCTTGCCTCTATTTATTCAGCTGAGAGTGACAAACATAGCAGGTGCCAAGCTTATCTGATCATTTTCCAGTTATATCGTCAGTGCCTGTTTTGCTGCACGATTCAACAGAAAGAGGAGCCCACCGACGGACACAACAATCAGCAGCATTACCAACCAGCTTGACTCCGGCACTGATAACTCGCCATTCATCAGTGAAATAATGTCGTGAGCTTTGATGCCCAACCAGATGGAAAAAAGTGTTCTGGGAAGCATGCCAAAAAAACCACCCAGCAGGAAAACCGAAAACGAAATATTCAGTGCGGGCATTAAAAGGTTCATTAATGCAAAAGGCAGAACGGGCGAAAGCCTGATCAGAAACATCAGGCTCCAACCACTGGCATTCAGGGTTTCCAGTGTTTTTTTGACCCGTGGGTTGTTTTGAATGGATTGCATCAGGTGTCCACCATCCAGGAGTACACCTACCCAGTAGCCCATTGCTGAAGCCAACAAATAGGCTGGCAACATATAGAGGATGGCATCCCAGCCCAGAAAAAAACCTGCTAGCATTGCAACAAAAGTACTGGGAGTCAGAGCCAGAGCCATGGTCGCAGCACTCAATAGAAAGAAAGGGAACCATTGCCCAATACTTAGATCGGATAGATCAGTCTGGTACCGGATTAACACCGAGGCCGCCCAGGAACTGAATAGCAATGGTACAGTGCTGAGGATAACCGCTCCGATAACAGACTTTTTGCTTACCCCGAGAATGAATGAAAATGACATACCAAGAGTCGATGCTTCATTTCTTGATACGATATTCCGCTGAACGGGCGTGAGCTGTCAGAAATTCTCCTCGCGCCAGCACAGAGGCTACTTTACCCATTTCTGAAGCCCCTTCGGATGAAAAATGAATCAGAGAAGATCGCTTCTGGAAATCATAAACCCCCAGCGGGGAGGAAAAACGCGCAGTACCGGAGGTAGGCAATACATGATTCGGACCGGCACAATAATCACCCAAGGCTTCGGCTGTGTAACGACCCATAAAAATAGCACCGGCATGACGGATATCAGACAACAGAGCCTGAGGATTTTCTACTGATAACTCGAGGTGTTCAGGAGCGATTCGGTTGGTGACGTCACAGGCGGCTTTCATATTCGGAACATGGATCATAATGCCTCTGTTGTTCAGCGATTCTGCAATAATCTTCTTACGCTCCATGTCGGGCAGCAATCGACGCATACTTGCTATAACCTGATCAAGAAAAAACTGATCCGGAGACACCAGAATCGCCTGAGCGTCTTCGTCGTGCTCAGCCTGAGAAAACAGATCCATAGCAATCCAGTCCGGATCTGTACGACCATCGCAGACTATCATAATTTCAGATGGACCTGCGATCATATCGATACCTACCTGACCAAACACTTCACGCTTAGCGGTGGCAACATAGATATTGCCAGGGCCAACGATCTTGTCCACGCCGGGAACGGTTTCAGTACCATAGGCAAGAGCGGCTACAGCCTGGGCCCCACCTATGGTAAACACTTTCTTGACGCCAGCAACAGCGGCAGCGGCAAGCACCATGTCATTGACGACACCATCCGGTGTGGGCACCACCATAACAATTTCTTTTACGCCAGCAACATGAGCCGGGATGGCATTCATCATAACGCATGAAGGGTAGGCAGCCTTGCCTCCCGGCACATAAAGACCTACACGATCCATAGGCAACACTTGTTGCCCAAGCAGGGTTCCATCCTCTTCTTCGTAAGTCCAGGAAGATTGCATTTGACGCTCGTGATAGCTTCTGATTCTTTTAGCAGCAACTTCCAGAGCCTTTCTCTGTTCCTGCGGGATGGTTTCCAGTGCCTTCTGTAGCTGCTCTTCTCCCAGAGTAAGATCCGCCATACCAGAAACGGAAAGGCGATCAAATCGATGGGTAAACTCTACCAGAGCCTCATCACCACGGGAGCGCACTTCGGCAATGATATGCTTAACACGATGCTGAACCTCTTCATCAGAGACACTTTCCCAGGCCAGCAGCCGATCCAGCTGCTCATTGAAATCCTGATTTTCGTAGCTCAGTTGTACAGGATTTACCGTCATCGTATTACTCCGTCACTCTTTTTTACCATGAACTTTTTACCACGAAAGCTGCCATGAAAACCCTTTTATCCGGGATTGAGGCAAAAAACGTTCATCAGTCATGGCTGTTAATAGGTTTGTGCGTCTACTGCAGCTCTCAACTGCTGAATCAGTGCATTAATGGCTTCAAACTTCACTTTCATGGAAGCTCTGTTTACAACCAGTCTGGAGGATACGTGAGTGATCAATTCTTTTGGCTCCAGCCCGTTGGCCCTCAGAGTATTACCGGTATCAACGACATCAATAATGGTATCTGCCAGACCCACCAGCGGTGCCAGCTCCATAGACCCGTAAAGTTTGATTACATCAGCCTGACGCCCCTGAGAGGCGTAGTAGCGTCTGGCGACATTCACAAACTTGGTCGCTACTTTGACCCGACCGGTTGTCGGCTCTTCATGCCCTTTTTTACCCGCAGTCATCAGCTTGCATTGGGCAATCTGCAAGTCCAAAGGCTCATAAAGCTCTGTCGATCCATGTTCCAGTAACACATCTTTTCCCGCCACCCCCACATCAGCAGCACCGTACTCAACATAAGTGGGTACGTCACTGGCTCTGACAATCAAAAGGTTGACGTCTGGATGAGTGGTAGAAATAATCAGCTTCCTGCTCTTGGCAGGGTCTTCAGCTAACTCAATACCCGCCTCCTTAAGCAGTGGCAGCGTATCTTTAAGTATGCGCCCTTTGGAAAGCGCTATTGTGATCTGGCTAGACATCTGGGACAGGCTTCCTTCGCGTTAAGTGGGGTAGTTTACACCAAACAGAACATGACGTGAGTGTTAGACTGCCGTACCGACAGGGAGTTTTTATACTTTTATGAGAGAAAAAGATTCAGAACTGATCTAACAAGATCAGGGGATAGCTGGAAGCTTCCCCTGACACATGACCGCCATAAGTTTTTCGGGTTCAGGAGACTATCAGGCAGGTACCCGCTGAATTTTCGCACCGAGCTGCTGAAGCTTCTCTTCAATACATTCGTAACCACGATCAATGTGATAGATGCGCTCAACAACCGTGTCACCTTCAGCGATCAGACCCGCGATGACCAGACTGGCTGACGCCCTCAGATCTGTCGCCATAACAGGAGCCGCCTTCAGAGAATCAACCCCTTTGATCACAACCGTGTTGCCTTCTACTTTCACGTCAGCGCCCATTCGCTTCATTTCCTGAACATGCATGAAGCGGTTTTCGAAGACGGTCTCTGTAATACTACCGACGCCTTCAGAAATCAGGTTCAAGGCCGTAAACTGTGCCTGAATATCTGTAGGCATGGCAGGATAGGGAGCCGTCTTGAGATCAATCGCTGCGGGACGTTTACCCATCATGTCCAGCTCAATCCAATCTTCGCCCCATTCCACGCAGGCTCCGGCTTCACGTAACTTGATCAGAATCGCATCCAGCAGATCAGGCTGAGTATCCTTAAGGCGAACTCTGCCACCGGTTGCAGCGGCAGCGATCAGATAAGTACCGGTTTCGATACGATCGGGCAGAACTGAATAAGTACATCCGTTCAGACGCTCAACGCCCTGAACACGGATAACATCGGTACCAGCACCTTCAATCCTGGCACCCATGGTCATCAGGCATTCCGCCAGATCAACCACTTCCGGCTCACGGGCAGCATTCTCAATAATGGTTTCACCGTCTGCCAGACAGGCTGCCATAAGAATGTTTTCAGTTCCGGTGACGGTGACGGTATCCATAAAGATACGGGCACCTTTCAGACGGTCCTTGATGCTGGCCTTGATGTAACCGTCTTCAACCACAATGTCAGCCCCCATAGCCTGAAGGCCACGAATGTGAAGATCAACCGGGCGACTGCCGATGGCACAGCCACCAGGCAGAGAGACTTCAGCACGACCGAACCGGGCCAACAGAGGCCCCAAAACCAGAATGGAAGCCCGCATGGTTTTTACCAGTTCATAGGGAGCTCTTAGCTGTTTGATGGTACTGGCATGAACTTCAACGTTCATACGCTCATCGACCATCAGATCAATACCCATACAGCCAAACAGCTCAAACATGGTAGTGATATCGTGCAAGTGAGGAAGGTTACAGACGGTAACCGGGTCATCCGCCAGCAGGGTGGCTGCTAGAATAGGCAGCGCAGAATTCTTGGCACCGGAGATACGAATTTCGCCATCCAGACGCGTACCACCAGTGATAATCAGTTTATCCATCATAGTTTCACCTGTGATCTGCTGGTTAGGTCTGACGCTGAGCTTCGGAAGGTGTCTGGGTGGTCATGGTCACCGCATGAATGGCACCACTGGCGATCAGTTCATTCAGGTGTTTGTATACCATCTGCTGACGTTTAACGGGCAGGGCCCCTTCAAACTGGTCACTGATAACGGTGAGTCGAAAGTCACATCCTTCCCCTTCTACCAGAACCTTTGACCCCGGGATACTCTCTTCCAGCAGCGCCTTAACTTCGGTGGCTTGCATGCATTCACCTCTCAAAACAGGCATGAACCGGATAAAAGCCGTCTCACGCCTCAAAAGCATAAACACAAAAACACCACCCAACAGTGGTATTTCCATGAAAAAATCCAACAGCCATTCAACAAGCCTGTGCTCGCCGTACATGCTTGCGGGCAAATCGATGAATCATATCGGACATTGACTGCACTGACCAGTCCCAAAGGGGACTGGCAGCCAAAAGACTGCAATTACGTTCAATCAGGAAGTGGGGCAAGTACTTTCCTGCAAAATGGGTGCTATTCCACAGACCTTGGCCAGGGCAGCAAGCTCCTCCGGCATATCAGAGAGGCAGAGATGCCCGCCCTTACTCTGAGCCAGCCTGATCCAGGACAGACAGACAGAAAGGGTTGAGCTATCTCCTTTTAGCAGTTCTCCAAGACTGACTCTCAGGACACCTCCGGGAGCTATGTCCTCTTCCAACAGTCTACGTCCCTCACTCTCCACTTCGACAGCATTATCAACATTGACAATCCCGCGAAGTGAAAACTGCCCTGGCGCCAATCGTTCAAGCTGCATAATTTGAATTCCTGAATGCTCACAGTAAAAAATTGACCAGACTACTTGTTAATGTTCCCGTCTGTTGAAGCCGACATGATGGCAGCCCAGTGCTCTACCACGTAAGGCACTTTCTTGTGCTTTTTCATAGCATCGGCAAACTGGCTCTGGAACTGCTTGGCAATGTTGATGCCTTCAATAGACACGTTTCGCAGCTTCCAGCGACCATCAACGTGTACCATTGAGTAAAAGATCTCGACCGTGTTGGTGCTGGTGCGAACCTTCATCTTGACGGGGACACGACTGGTTTGGCCTTCCTGATATTTTTTCAGCAGCTCGGGAGAAGTTTTATCCACACTGTCGATAATCAGGCTAGTGTCGTCCAGAGACAATAGCGCCTTGCCATAGAAACGGATCAGACTGTCTCTGAATGCCGATTCAAACTTATCAACCTGATCAGGGCTGCGGTGAGCAAATTTGCCCATGACATAGCGGGCTACCTGATCAAATGCCACTACCGGAGATAAAAGTCGATTGACTTCCCTGAAAAAACCTTCAGGGTCTTTCTGGTAACGCTCCTTATTCTTATTGAAGGTATCCAGCAGCTCGGAAGTAATCCTCTTGACTTCCTCTTCCGGTGGCTGCAAAACAGGTGCAGCATAAGACATTCCCGCCGCCATCAGGCAGACCAGCCCCACCATGAATTGTTGAACAGTCTTTACCATTTTCATCATTGATTCTATCTTCCTTTGCAGGCTTTCTAAATTGAATTTAATAGCCTTTTAAGCTCTGGCAAATTTTGTTCGATGGTTCGACAAACCAGTTCTATATCCAGAGTTCCATAAGCATGAGCAGCCCTGTTACGCATTTGCCCTGCACCTCGAAGCGATGACCGAAGAGCTGGAGCGGGCTCAAACCCGGGAATTTTCATGACTTTGCCAGCTTCTTCCCCAATAATGACCATGCGCACCATTACGACATCCTGTAACTGTCTATCTGCCTTGAACCGGGCCAATGTGCAACTGCCAGATTACGCTCAATACATTCAATGCTTTCCAGCATTTTCTCCACTGGATATCTCACTTCCTTGACCATAATTCACAACACCCTAATGTCCTGCTCTATTTGCTTTCTATAGGGTTCATAAATAGATTCACGAGCGACTACATCAACAGGAATATTCAACAGATCTTTCAAGTCGCATTCGATATTACCAATATCAAAAAGTGTTGTCTGGTCAGTGGATTCTACCAGAATGTCAATATCATTCCCCTCATCGATATAGCCATTTCGAGCCAGAGACCCAAACACTCCTGGATTAGAGCAATGGTAACTTTCAACTATACGTATGATACTCACGCGATACTCACGCAATTCATTCATGGTAAGCTTTGGCATTCTGCTCTCCTGAATTCTCCTTCCTGTTTACTGATACCTGCTACCTAGCAGCCTGTCGGACTTAAGGCTGTCCTACTGCGGTTGCAATAAATTGGTC
>NZ_JAHHPN010000234.1:0-2100 GCF_024606325.1 Endozoicomonas sp. ONNA1 | reverse complement strand
ACATTAAATCTGTGTTGTTGAAAAAAACCAGAGCAGGAAAATCAACATTATTTCGACGCTCTGTAAGTGACTTGGTTAACACTTGGTTATTTGTAAACTGCCCAACCCAACGGCTGAGTTGCTCATCACTTTTTGCAGTAATGACTGTCTTTAGTAGAGACTGGTGTGCAGAAGAAAAGCGGCGATACCAAGCCTTTGCCAGGATATCTTCTTCTTTAATAACCTCTCGAAAGTAGGTACAAACCTGCTTTAAACGAGCAATATCTTTAAGCCTCAAACAGCCAATAATTTTCAATTGTGTCAGGCTGGGCAAATTGAGTAGTGAAAGTTCACCCTTGTCACATACAGTAATTTTCCTGCCTGCACTATCACCCACAACCTCTGACCTCGATAGAGATTGATCTGGTGTTGGTGAAAGTGAACCGACAATATTGGAATCGTTATTCATTCCATTCATGCTCTGTTACTCAATGGTTACTATTTACTCTCAATTAAAAAAGACATTCAAAATTGATGCCACGGGTTAGACTCGGAGTTGAAATAAAAGTTCATTACGGGTTGTCAAGTGAAACTGACAATAGTTTCTGTCTTTCAGCACAAGAAGAATAGCGTCAATTAGAGGAAACCCCTTGAATTGATAAACCCGGATCGCGCGCTCATCTTCGGGGTGATTAGAGTAAGGCTTTTCACCCGGTTAATAATAACGCAGCTCAGCCTTACTTTTTTACCACCGGCAGCAACAATTTTCGCCACTAGCCTACTGAGTTTGGATTCTCTAAACAAAAATTGATGACAACTGTTTTCCAGTATCCAAAATTATTTCCCGTTTTTTTGATTAATTAATTCAAGAATCTGGCATCTTCCTTAATTCTTTTCTGCAAAGCCGGATGCGCCTTGACCCTATGGAGATAGGCGGCAAAAACCGGATATTCTGACGGGTCAGGTTCAAATTCGGCATAACCGGCATTGATAAAGCAGGAACCGATGCCAATATCAGCCATCATCAATGATTCACCCAAGAGAAAACCTTGTTCCGGAACTACACTTCCCAGATAAGCCAATGTCTTGGGCATGTTGTCTTTAAGGTTTTGCTGTACTTTGTCTTCGTCCGTTTCCATCCCCATCATCGGCTTCACTACCCGTTCGAAGAACAAACTTTCAGCAGTCACTTTCATTAAAACCGTATCAGCGTACTCCTCGAACCAGCGGGCTTTGGCCTTCAGGACCGGATCGGCGGGATACAACGCAATTTCCGGGTAGCGATCTTCCAGATACTCACAGATGATGGAGGAGTCTGCCAGGGTCACTTCACCATCCTGCAAGGCAGGAACTTTTTTCAGGGGACTGATTTTTTCAAAACCTTCAGGGGTATTAAAAGGAATAACGGGGTCCAACTCAAAATTCAGCCCTTTCATTTCCAGGGCCACTAAAACCTTTCGAACCATGGGGGAAAGGGTTGCTCCAAAAACTTTCATTCTAATTCTCCTGTTCAATGAATAATTTTCATTCCTTAGGGGCAAGAAAATTATTCTATCGCTATGGCGGCTCAGAACCATCTATCCTACAGCCAAGCCTATTAATAAGGCCACTTTATGCTAACCTTGCGTCGTTTATTTACATTCCGATGAAATTCAATGAAACAATCTATTCTGGGTTCCCTTCCTCCAGAGGCTTTCCTGCAAAGCTATTGGCAAAAGAAACCTCTGCTGATTCGTCAGGCCATCCCGGATTTTCTGTCACCTCTCTCGGCCGATGAGCTGGCAGGTCTGGCGTTGGAAGAGGACGTTGAGTCCCGTATTGTGCTTGAGAAAGGGGAAACTCCGTGGGAGCTGAGACGGGGACCGTTCAGTGAAGCTGACTTTGCCTGTCTGCCGCCCAGTCACTGGACACTTCTGGTTCAGGCTGTGGACCACTGGGTACCCGGTGTTCACTCATTGCTGGATTACTTTGACTTTCTTCCCTCCTGGCGGCTTGAAGACATCATGATCAGCTATGCAACCGACGGTGGTTCAGTGGGCCCTCACTATGATCATTTTGATGTTTTCCTGATTCAGGCCGAAGGTCAAAGACGCTGGCAAGTCGGCCCGGTCTATGATGCTA
>NZ_JAHHPN010000233.1:0-15924 GCF_024606325.1 Endozoicomonas sp. ONNA1 | reverse complement strand
TCCCTGGAGTTTTGATCAAATCATGACTGAGAAATGGTATCCTTTAAATGGGATAGATTTAAATTAATGGGCTAAACTTAAAATAAGGGATGGTCTTAACCCATCCCTTATTTTACGCTTTAACGTTTTTTTACAAACATATAATCCTATTGAAGTAATTCTAAAAACCATCGGAGATTATAAATATGTTTTATTACCCAAACGATCTGGAATGCACGTCGGTAAATCGTGACAAGGATATACGACAATTATCGCAATCGCCATTTTTATATGAAGTGTTTGTTAATAACGACACTTTGCTAACCATATACAGTGGCGAAAAAATTGCCAATACTCTACCCACTTTAGGTGAACGTTTTATAACGAACACAATGATAGATACAGGCGAGCCCGTGAATCTTATTAACATCGATAAGATTAAAAGTCAGGCCAGAAACAGAATGATATTCGATGCAACCCAAACTCTGGTCTATAACCTACACATCAAAGACAGATTCGTAGAGGTAGACGAATGTCATGCTTTTCCCCTATGGCTACCAAGACCTACCGAAGCGGCTGAGAGTCTGGCTGAGATAGTAAAAGAGAAAGGTGGTCCTACATTCATACATTTCTACGAGAATATTTTAGAGGACCCTGGCTATGCGGAGGGTGAGTTGATGTATCTAGGCGTCAAAAGCGAGATATACCTTAAGGGCTTAGAAATGGGATGCCTTGATAAAATGTATGAAAAAGAGCATCTGTTTTTACTGACTTTAAACTCAGTTTGGAAAAGCCTAAAAATAAATCGATATCAATCTATAGTGGATAAGGTATTGACTGCTGCTAAAGGTATTATCTAATGATTAATAGGGTACAATAAAGTACCCTTTTTTTTTTAGCTGCAATTTTATAATAACCCACATTTTTTTGGACGACCATGATTAATTATAAAGCTTTCTATCAAAAATACGGTATGATTCGACTGGAGCATTTTCGTAAAGGTCGTTTCTTTTCTCTGGACAAGTTCAGCTTACCCAAAGAGAGCCTGCTTCATTACTTGCCTGAAGACAATGCTGATCAAGGGATTGTTCCGCAAGATAAACTGATTTTGCTTTATGAGCAAAACCGTTTTGTTGAACACGTCATGGAGTTAGAGGGCGATGAGGGTAAACCAAAAGAAGTACCCACTAACAAACAAAAACTCATTCAACAGTACCATAAACGATATCGTCGATTAAGATTATCACGCAGACGCACAACGGTATTGAGGGATAAAAACAATCTGTTGATTATGAACTATGCGCCGCTGAGTCAACTTTATCGCTATGTTCGCTCACCCATGGCTGGATTTTATGAATGGAGCAATATCAACGCCACACTTTGGAAAACTATTACTCAACTGACCGATACCGGACGTATGCAGTATATTGAGTTTTCTTTACCAAAAACGATTCCCGAAAAACAATGGTTTGAAAAAGCTGGAAAATCAATAAACAAAGCGGTACTTGAAGTATTTAATACGCCTCAACACTTACAGTTTCTATCGCTGTATAACTGGTTAAGTAGAAAGCCCGATGTTACTATACCTGAACTGGAACTTAGCACTTTGGTTAATACCACGCTGGTGTTTACTGTGGGCTCCAAGTTTGCACTACTTAATATGGGTGAGCTGTACCAATGGCGTGAAGACAACGACGCTCAGATTGAGAAACATTTTCTTAAGCTTTTAGAGGCTATGGAGTCACAACGTAGTCAGGTGGCTGATGTAGAAGAGGGAAGTATTGAAGCTGACGTTGAGGGTAACAACTTCAAAGCTAGTGATCTTTCAGCCACTATTCGTCAAGAGGCTGAGAGTCTGGCTGAAGCTGGCGTTATATCTGCGGCTGAGTATCGTCGCGCTATTAAACTGGGTGAGCGTTATAAAGAAATTAAGATCGGCGATACTGATTTAAAAGCCTTTATTGCCAAGGATAACAAAACTCTTGAACCTATTAAAGATAACTATGTTCCCGATATGGATGTAGTGCGGGATAAGAGCTTACTTGAATCAAGACTGGATCGCTTTGATAGCGAGTACCTTGATAAGGTTATGGAAAAAGACATAGCTAAAATGGTAGTTAATCTACAAAAATCAGGAGTGGCTATTACTGATTATAAAATCGATTCTATCAGCGATGCCGCTAATCGCTCCAATGTCTATTCAGTTCGTATTACACCACTTATAGGTAAACCCACCACTATTAATTTTCGTGTTCCCAAGGTTAATCAAAATGGTGTTTTTATGGTTAATGGGGTTAAGTCACGACTGAATAAACAAAGAGGTGATTTACCTATTCGTAAAGTTAAACCCTCCAGAGTATCACTGACTAGCTATTATTCAAAATTCTTTGTTGATCGCAACGAAAACTTGTCCAGAGACTACGCACATTGGTTAAGTAAACAAATTATTACTGCCAGTGAAGACAATAAAGGCATTGTTAGTGAGCTTAAGATTCGCAATGTGTTTGACCATGAATTCAGGGCACCCAGACTTTATTCGGGCCTGGGTTGTAAAATAAATAGCTTTAAAGCCAAGGGTTGGAGCTACCAGTTTGATCCAAAGCAACTTGAGAAGGAATACCCTGAGGATATTCTTAAAGTAGCTAGGCGTGATGATGAAATCCCTTTTGCTAAAAAGAATGGCAGCTACCTGCTGATGGATGAAAATGATCAAATCATTGAGTACACAAAAGACAAAAAGAAGAAATACCTAGGTAGTCTGGATACATTTTTAGGCTTTAACGGCGCTAAGGCCCCTACTGAAATGGCAACGGTCAGATTACTGGGTAAAAACATTCCAGTGGGTTTTATCTTAGGCTGGCGCATGGGTTTAACTAACGCCATGAAACGTTTAAAGGTGGAATATCGAACTGCCCCCAGAGGTACTCGCGTACAACTTATGGAAGGGGAGTTTATTATTAAGTTTGCTGATGAAAGTTTAATACTTAATCGGGCTAATAAATTTGCCATGCTTTGTTTTTCCGGTCTGACCCAGTATAAACAGTCTCTAAGTAAATACGATTTTGATACCTTTGATAACCAGGATGTGTACTTTAACGTGCTGGATGAGCACAATATGGGGGTGCGCTTTCTAAGAGAACTTGAGTTGATGTTCCAGCTCTGGGTAGATCCTATTACTCTTGAACTGCTTGAGTACCTTGAACAACCCACGGATCTTGAAGGTCTTTTAATTAAAGCGGTGGAGTTACTTATTACCGATGATCACCCAAGAGAAACCGATACTGAGTATATGCGCTTTAAAGGCTATGAGCGAATACCAGGTATGATCTACAAAGAATTGGTTGGTGGCGTGCGCGGCTATAAGGCAAGACCTATGACCCCTAATAATGGTGTTGAGGTTAACCCAAGAGCGGTATGGCTAGCCATTATTCAAGACCCCTCAGTGGCCTTGATTGAAGATTCCAATCCTATTCACAATCTAAAAGAAAAGGAGAGGGTTACTTACTCAGGCGCTGGCGGTCGTTCTGGTGAAACCATGGTGCGTAGAAGTCGTGAGTTCCACCCCAATGATAAAGGAATCATCTCAGAAGCTTCTCCAGACAGTGGTAAGGTGGGTATTAATACCCATTTGACGGCTAACCCTAAACTGGCTAACCTTCGGGGTGTGGTTGATAAGTATAATGAAAAAGAAGATGGCTATTCAAGACTGGTAAGTAATACAGCACTGTTAGCACCAGCTTCTGATCGTGATGATCCAAAAAGAACCAACTTTACTAACGTCCAACAATCGCATGGCATTGCTGTTGAGGGCGGTAGCGTATCACCACTGCGCACCGGACATGAGGAGGTAATTGCTCATCGGGTTGATGATCTCTTTGCTTTTAGCGCTAAAGAAGACGGCGTCATTGAGAATGTTTCTGAGAAAGCACTCACTGTCAAATACAAAAGTGGTAAGGTTGACTCAGTTGAGTTAGGTGAGCGTTGGGGTGTGGTGGCAGGTACTAATGTTAAGCACAGTATCGTCACTGATTTCTCACAAGGCACCAAGGTTAAGGCGGGGGATATATTAGCTTATAATACCGGCTTTTTTGAGAGAAGTTGGTTTAATCCAACGCAGGTCAGCTGGAAGGCGGGAGTAATGGTTAAAACAGCCATTATGGATACGCTGGACACTTTAGAGGACTCCAGTGCTATTAGCGAAAGAGTGGGTAAGCTGATGACAACCACCGTAGGTAAGGTCAGGCATATAAAAGTGCCCTTTGATCATACCGTTCATAATCTGGTTTCAGTGGGGGATCACGTAGAAAGCGATTCTATTTTATGTACACTGGAAGATTCAATTACTGGCGATAACAAGTTATTTGACGAAAGCACAGCCCAAGCATTAAATGTACTTTCAGCAGCCGCACCAAAGGCTAAATTTGCGGGCACTGTAGATCGTATTGAAGTTATGTATTATGGCGATATGTCCGATATGTCAGATAGCCTGCAAGCTATAGCGAAGCAGGGTGATCGTGAACGAAGAAAACGTGTCAAGGAGTTATCTTTAAACGAGGCCGCAACCGGTGAGCTAAAAGAGTCCATTCACGTTGATGCCGCTTTGCTACCAATGGATACATTAGTTATAAGTATCTATATCAGTCACCCTCAAACTGCGGGAGTGGGCGATAAAGGTGTATTTGGTAGTGCGCTTAAAACCACCTTTGGTCGAGTGCTTACGGGTGTTAATGAAACAGAATCCGGTGAAACCATTGACGCTGTGTTTGGATTTCAAAGCATTTCTAACCGCATTGTAACTTCACCCATGATTATGGGTACAACCAATACACTGCTGCGTGTATTGGGCAAACACTTAGCCGAACTATATAAGGAAGGAAAATAATGGTAACACATAAAAAACAAAAAACCCTTAACTCTGTTTTCTACAATAATACCAATACACTGGCCAACGCCATTGAGTTGGGTTATCAGGCTATTGATAAGTCAGCCGGTAATGCTTTGACCAATCACCTTAATGGTTCCCACTTTAGTGACTCATTAAGGGATGTTATTGCCGTTAAATTAAAACAGAAACTGGGCAAGTACAAAGGATAAAAGAAATGCTAACGAAAAAAAGTCTTTATGCAGCCGAAGCGCTTTCTAATGAAACTGCCATGGCTGGTGTGTGCTTCACACCAAAAGAAGGCACACCTTTGGCTGAGTTAACCACCCTTTGCCAATCCTCAGCGGTTGGTTTTAAGGGTATGGAACCTTCGGATCACAGTGTAAACGAGCTGATTAGTAATTCAGAGCGCAAAGCACTTGATGGCACTACACCACATGATGATCTGATGTCCAATGCAGTGAAGTTGTGTAGTGATGCGGTATCAGGAATTATTGATGTGGCCAGAAACCATATTAACCCTTTGGGTAAAGATATGGTAACAAATATTGAAAATGGTCTGGCTAATAAAATCGAAAGTACTCCACGCCATCAGGTAGTATCTGACTTCATGCCAGCGGTTTATGAGGTATCTGCTCTAGAAGAAGCGGTTAGTCGCTTTCAAAACACACCGGTTGAAAAATTTAATTGGGGTGAGGTTAAACTACCAGAGCAAACTTTAGAGTTTCTACTTAGCTCACTGAAAACAAATATAGCACGTATTGATACTGCTATGGAAGAGACGCTCAAGGGTGTTGAACAAAAAGATTTGCTTAACCTTTATAATAACATCTTTCTTAATGAGCCTGTAAGCTATGAAATAGATGAGCGTATCAGTAATCTGGTTATTCATTTCTGGAGTCGTAAATGGGCCGATGATATACCACAAGGTACTCTGGGTAGCCAGCAAGCGGTAAGCTTAAAACTGATTACTTTAAAAGCACAATCAGGTCGTAGTATTTATCGCGATATTATCAAGCGCGAAGATCAGATACATCGTAAAACCTTGGTTATTGACAGACCAGGACCGTCAAGTTTTAACAAGCCCATTACTGTTGTTGGCGAAGTCTATAACCAGTGGCTGAAAAAGGGTGGGTGTCCTGAAGTTTTACTTGGAGCTAATTTACTTGGTAAGCGGGTAGTATACGATTGCTCTCAGGATGAAATCAATGAGTTTATGCGTGCTTATAATGCTAATGAACGTCTGATTCAAATGTCAATAATGACCAAACGAGTTGATGTTATAAGTAGCTGTAGCAGACAATGGATTGCTAAACTTATTAACGAGGGTAAGGCAGAAAACATCTCTAAAGAGATTCTCCATAAACGAGCTGCTGCGGCGTTTGATAAAATTAATATCCAACACAATAGCTGCCTGACCACCTTGTCCCGTAAAATTATTGCTGAAGTTTTTTATCCAGATACACAAGCAATAGAGATGTTATCAACCATGGACGCTCTATTGGATAATGATCCCAATCTGGATATTCGCGAAGCAGCTACACTGGCGATGGTAGATTTGATGGCAGATTGGCTGGTAAGCCAACTGGATGTTGAATATGTCGGTATTATGGAGGATTAAATGGATATCCAGAAGCTGAAGCGTGACCCTAAAAAGATTAAGTCTATACTCAAAAGACACAATGACGGTAGCTACACTCTAACACAAGCGTGTAAAGTAGTAGTGCCAAAAATCTTTGAGGAGAAAGGTCTGGTTACTCTGGGTGGTGATATCTCAATTACCGCTATTTACGCCATTATTGTTGAGGATAAATACTACTCTATAAGCAATATTTGCGCAAGACATGGCACTCAACCAGAAAGTATTGAGAGTACCCTGATCAACGATTCAGCTTATCTGGTATTGCATTATGATGCTGGTTCAACCCTAATTACTAATGAAGCTTTAGTCAAATTAGATCAACTGGTCTATACGGTCTATGACACTATTATTGATAAAGGTAGAGTACCTTGGTATTTAGGATATAACGATCTGGCTTCCCTTTTTGATACGGCGCACCACCTGGCAGGCGCTAAACTGAATGTCGATCATTCAGTTTATGAGATGTTGGCAGCGGTCATTGCACGCTCACCCAAGGATAGAGCTAAATACTATCGACACACCCTTAAGTCCGAGCAAGATTTCGAGAAACAACCACCTGACTATATTGCGCTGCGTAACGTACAGTATGGTGCCAGTAATACCACAGCCAAACTAATGGGTTCTTATCTAGATGATGGTTTGTCATCAGCACTGATTAACCCCAGTGAAAGAAATGAGCCCATTGAGGATCTATTACGTAAATAACAGGAAGATAATTATGAACCGCGTCAGCTTTCAATGTACAGCCTTGGCAGGCACTAATAAAGTCGGTATTTTAAAACCGGATAAAAACGGCTATTATAACTGCATTTTAGGCGCTTTAGATTTCCCTAACAGTACCGGTGATGTGTATACCCACAGCTCTGCAAAAGCACTGTTTCAAGCATCAGGCTCCTTGCAAAGACGGATTAAAAATGGTCAGTGTCGTGGTGAATACGGTCATCCCGTTCGTGAAAAGGGCATGTCACGCAATGAGTGGATATCGCGCATTCTAAAAATTCACGAGCCCAATATTTGTCACCATATTCGCGATGTACAAATTGACAGCGATTTCATTCGCGATGAACACGGTCGTAAATTAATTGCCATTCGTGGTAGTGTAAAACCCGCTGGCCCGCAAGGGGAAGCACTAAGGGAGTCGCTTAAAAACCCGGATGAAAACGTAGCCTTCTCAATAAGATCTCTGACAGATGATCGGGTTGTTCGAGGTCGAGTTGAGAAAAACTTCAGAGTTATTGTTGGTTGGGATTATGTTAATGAACCTGGCATCTCAGTAAGCACTAAATACGTAAATCCAGCACTTGAATCCTTATCGGAATCGTTTGATATCTTTGAGCACGATCTGAATCAATTGGCAACCAGCGAGTCTGGTATTTCCATGGAGTCAGGTAGTATCACTCCAGTAATGGTAAAAAGTGAGCTGGGCTGGATAAAAACTCAGAAGCTTAATCGCAGCATTGACTGGTAAAATAAAGGGAGGTGGCTATGCCACCTCCCTTTGTGACGACTAAATTCGTGTAAAAAATAAAATAGCCACTCAACCTATGTCAATCTTAATAAAGTGTTAGCTATAAGTCAAATTAAAATCGTTCAGCATTAACGGCACGGGTTAAGTAGTAGCTATGGAAACTTCGATCACACCATTTCGAGTTTACAATATCGTGCACCCAGATGGGTTTCGATTAGCAAAGTTAAATTACGCTAATGAGAAAGAGCTGTATTTTCAAGAAAGTAACGATGGGGGTTATTTAACGCCCTCTGAAGGGTTAGCTGTGGCCACCTATGAGACTGGAGTGGAGGAAGGTATTCATTATAGCACTCTAGTTGATAAACTAACGGATAAAAAAACAGAACAATGTGTTGAACTATTTCTGGTAGTGGTTCACCCTAACAACACCATTGGTGGATTAGACGATTACGCCGCTAATGTTTCAGTGGGCAGTGAAGGTACTTTTACCTGGATAGAAACCAGCGATACAATCTGGTCTGATCACTCGTTTGCCAACAGCTTTATTGAAGAATTTAAAAAACGACGCTGTTGGGAGTTTAAAGATATTTCAAAGGCATTGCCTCCTTTCCAACTAAATTGAAAACTATATTACTGATGTGATCTTGGTTGATGAATGAGTACCCAATATCAGCACAGTATTTTTCGGTGGATAAACCACCATAACAAACCTATAGGTAAAACCATGAGCGAAAAAACTACACTTAAAGACTTTGATGATGACATCATTGAGTTTAAGGACAAAATAAAAGCAGCCACTAAGTTAGAAGCTGGCAAAGCAACTACCGATAAAAAGGCAATGTGGGAGTTGCTCACCGGGGATCTCACAAAAAAGCAAATAGAGGGTCATCAGACCAGACGAGCAAAGATTATAGCCGCTGGTAATATGGCGCACGCCGAGCTGGCAGTAGAAGCCTTTAAGAAAGATGATGATCTAACCACCTTTACCGGCGACATGTCGCTGGGTAAAGACAAATTTAACCCTATTATCAAACGTCACGAGAGTGGCGAAATTACTCGTAAAGATGAAAATGGTAACTCAGAAACCACAGAGTGGGAAACCTGGGGGGCTCTGCGTAGTAAGTATAAGGTATACGGTGGCAATAATAAAACCGGTCCATCAGGTAAAGTCGCTCGCTACTCAGCGACGATACATGAAGAGGCACTAAAAGACGACTAAAATAGTTGGGGCGCACGCGCCCCAAACCTAAACCATAATTTTTATATACTTCCGCTTGCTTAATAAATTAATCACAAGGGGATATACTATTTAAAGAATTCGAGGTAGTAATAATGAATTCAAGACTCAGTACTGTAATGTCATCCGACTTTATCAATCTTGCCCCAAGAGTCAGTCTATGGGAAATCAATAAACGACTGACAGCTTCTAATACACCATACATGGCAACCCACCATGATGTCCAGCGTGTGATTGCGCTACTGCCCTACATCTCAAAAGACGCTCAGGCCATTGGTTATTGTACGTATGATAAATATACTTATATGTACCATTGGTTCTTAGTTCATAGTAATCGTTATCACGATTTTAGTGTAGCTTACGATCGTATGATTGATGATATAGTCATCAGTGATCACGAATATCTCTTCATTGACGAATCGCGTTATTGTGACATGGATAAACTATGTAATGAAGCCAGAGAAATTTATAATATTATTTACAACTATTAACTTAGGCGGGGGTAATTCCCCGCCTTTATTTTTTTTTTATAATTGTTTTTTATTACACAGTTAACCTATCTGATGTTGCTTTTATTAAGTTTACTTGAAGGTGGGATAGCCATGCAAACGATACAGTTTAAGAATGCGCTAATGTCGGAAGATGATTATTTAGCTAGTGAAGAGACCTCTGAAGTTAAACGAGAATATATTAATGGTCTAGTTATAGAAATGGTCGGTTGTTCAAGAAACCACAGCGTGATTGCCGGTAACTTGTACGCCACACTGTATCCCTTTACAAAGAGAAAAAATTGTGATCTGTATATATCCGATATGAAGTTAAAAACAGATACAAATACTACTTTAACATATCGATATCCTGATTTGTTTGTCTATTGTGGTGAAAAAAATAATAACTCTGCGCAAGATTCAGCTTCATTGATCGTTGAGGTGTTAAGTCCTTCAACCAAGGAAATCGATCTAACCACCAAGTTAAATGAATACCGCTGGGCACTTAGAAAAAATCGAGGTGAATACCTCATCATCAGTAGTATGGAAAAAACAGCTTACCTTTACAGATGGTGTAAAATTAATCGCTGGGAATTTAGACAAGTTGGCAGTTGGGAAGATTCAGGAATAATCGAGCTTAACACAATAGCAGCCAGTTTGGATATGGATCGGATTTATGACGATATTGTTTTTGATAATCAATAAAAATAAACTATTTAAAAAAATAATAAAAACATATAATTGAATTGATAGGCTGGCTATACTAAGAAACGTGTTACGGGGTGATAAAGGCAAACTTAATTAATTGAGGATAGTGTGATGAAGAAAAATGTCTTAAGCCAAATACAAGAAAAAAGAAAGCGGGTTCTTGAAATCGTGGCATTAAATGGTTGTAAAAATCCGATGGTATTTGGATCAATATCAAGGGGTGAAGAAACCAAGGAAAGTGATTTGGATATAATGGTAGAGGTGGGTGAAAAAACGACCCTTTTTGACCTAGCGGCAATCGCATTAGATTTGGAAGAACTTTTTGGAATACCCATTGATGTAGTCAATCAAACTAGTATACGAAAAGAATTTTATCAATCTGTCATGTATGATGCGAGAAAAGTATAATGAATAAACCTAGAAAATCAACTTACCTCATTAATGATATTTTTAACTCGATAAAAGCCATTGACTCCTATATACGGGGAGTCAATTATAATGAGTTTGAAACTAATCAAGAAAAAATTGATGCTGTAGTAAATAGGTTAAATGTGATTGGTCAGACATCACAACGGTTGATGATGAATGAGGATCAAGCATTTAACAAAACTTTGTTAAGAACATTGAAATTGGCCTATAAAACACGAAATGTCTTATCCCACGACTATGAATTAACGTCGACAAAAAATTATTTGGGAAACAGTTAACAAGGATTTAATTGGTTTAAAAGAACAACTTAGTGTGTATGTACGAGGTGATTATGAAAAATAATTTATACGATAGTGACTATTATAGCTGGGCGTATCAGCAAGCACAGTTGATACGTGAAGGTAAGTTTAATAAATTAGATATTGAGAATCTCATTGAGGAGATTGAGGATATGGGTAGGTCTCAATATCGTGCCCTAAAGAGTGCTTTGAGAGAACTACAGTTACATCTACTCAAGTGGCAGATGCAATCCGCTAAAGTAGATGATCTACACGATATGGAGCGGTGGTACATTAGTTGGCTAGATAGCATTGCCAAGCAACGACGGCGAGTCGTTGAGGAGTTGGATGAAAATCCAGGACTAAAAAATAAGCTTGATGAGATTCTAACTACCGCTTACCAGCAAGCATGTAAGGCCGCAGCCACTGACATGAAATGTAGGATTAAAGATTTTCCTACTGAATGTCCTTGGACTTTTGAACAAATAATGACTGATAACTGGTTACCCTAATAACAACTAAACTATAGAAATTAAAACAAAAAGGCAATAGGACATGCAAACATTTAATAATCTGGACCTGTTATCAACCCTGCCATTTACTGTGGTTGAAAGACCTGACTATGGCAAAAGTAAAATCGTTCATTTTAGCAGCGGCGTTGAAGCACTGCAATATGCCTCAGAACAGGTAAGAGTGCCTGTTCTAACGAGCGTATTTTACGGTCAAAATACCTTGGCAGTTTTCATGCAAGGGGAAATAATTTTATCCCATCGCCATAGTTTGAACTCAGACTATAGCAGACCCGAAGAGTTGATGTATAGACGACTGGTAAAACTTTATCCATTGATAGATGCCTATACCAAAGCTGATCTATATCAACTTAAATCTAATCAATTGGTCATTGTACCAGAGCAAGATACGCTTTTATCCATGGTGCCATGGAAAATAGTAGACCGCACTGGGGTCGTAAAATTAGTTGCTCACGAACTTAAAGATATAAAACCTAAACTGGCTCAGCTTACTAATAGCCATTATCTGGTTCGCTGGGGTATCACACACAGTATCTGGGAAAAGGGAGCTTTAATAGAACAATTTAATGAGCCAGAGTACCTTGACGGTAAACCTCTGGAAAAACAATTAGTGGGTATGCATTGGTCGCTACCTGCTCAGAGTTAAAATAATAAAAGGGAACCCAATGATATTACGTAATGTCGTTGAGCTAGTGTTACCAGAAAACTCTGATGACACCATAAGCATAATAGGTCTTCTATGCGAAAAGGGACACTATCTGGCTACTGCTAAAGTAGCCAGAGGTGTTACTTATAAGGGTAACTGTTTAGTGTTAAAAACCATTGAGGATAAGATTGTTATCCACAAACAGTGGCCGACACTAAAACTTGCTACCTATGAGCGTAGCGATACTATTGAAATTTATTTTCACGACAAGGCAGCTAAATTACAATTAACTTAGCAAGAGGTAATTATGAAAAATAATCTTTACGATAGTGACTATTATAGCTGGACCTGTCAGCAGGCCAAGTTATTAAAAGAGGGTAAACTTAATGAACTTGATATTGAAAACCTGATAGAAGAAGTAGAAACTATGGGTAAATCCCAATATCGTACCTTAAAAAGTTGTATAGAGCAATTGCTTTTACACCTCCTAAAATGGCGGATGCAATCTCAGAAGAAGAATGATCTGCACGATATGGAGTTATGGTATCGTAGTTGGAAAACATCCATCGTTAAGCAACGACTTGATATTAAGGATGAGTTAGATGAAAATCAAACGCTCATTAATAAACTCGATGACATAATACCTATAGCATATGGTCGAGCACGGTTATTGGCTGCTAAAGCTATGGACTGTAACATTAAAGACTTTCCAGATACTTGTCCCTGGACTTTTGATCAAATCATGATTGAAAACTGGTATCCCGAGTAGGGGTCAGATGACCCCCTATTTATTATATGGCTGGGTTTATGTTGTACCCTTTGATTCTTTAGAATGGAAGATAACATTATGCGACATCCAGCATATCCTTTTATACTGTTCACACCACTGCACCTGTGTGTTTTATTTCTAATACTAAATATAATAACAGTGGCAGCATATGCCAAGGACAAACCGCATTATGGTAATACTGTGGCCATTGCCGTCAAACGTATAGTGGATGGCGATACCTTTCGAGTTAATATACCTAATTATCCGGCCATTATCGGCTATGATATACCAGTGCGCATTGATGGCATTGATGCTCCTGAGATACGCCGTGCTAAATGTCCACAAGAAAAAGAATTGGGCATAAAAGCAATGGATAAGTTAGCTGAGCTGTTATCCAAAGGTCGTCATATCTGGTTAGTACATATGCGCCGAGATAGTTTTTTCAGAATAAGAGCAACAGTATTTATGGATACCACCAATGTGGGTGCTGAACTAATTAAAAAAGGTCTGGCGGTACCTGAGTCTAAAAAAGATTTTGACTGGTGTAGCTATACTCTGGAAGACTCTGAGAACAATCAAAGTAGTAGACCCATACATCACGATGATGTAATGAGAATTTAATCGTAATAAAGCAGTGGGTCGCCCCACTGCTTTTTTTTTTGACATTATTACTGGATATAGGTAGAATTAGCCTCACGAATGGCTTCCTGATAACCTGATCCAGCAGCAGCAACGTCAGCCGCAATACTGGTTACCAGAGCTTCACGGTTATTAGGATTGACACCGGTAAGGTTCATATCATCGAGGATCTTCTGAGCCATCGCAGTAACACCACGACCTACTTGAGTAAAGGCTGTAAACTCAATGGTAATATCCTGAGGTGCACCAGCAGCGGCCAGCTCACGACGGGCGGTGTTCTCACCAGCTGATTTTGGATGCATGTTAGTAACAAGCCATGCTTTACCACTAATGACTTTACGGTGGGTTGGATCTGGCTCAAAGAACAAACAAGTAAAGCCTGTAAAGTCAGGCAACAGATCCTGAACTTCAACATCGGCCATATTCATAATACGTGGTACCTTGGTCTCTGGGTCCATCATAAAAGTAAGCGTATGATAATCCCAAAAGGAACCAATAGCCCGACCGTATTTCTCTGGCCAAGTAAAAGAAGGCACAGTTCGTGCACGGGTGACATTAGTTAAATCTTCCTGCATTTCACCGGCACCACCAACGGGGGTTTCAGCAAACTCAGAAGTCAGAGTAGAGGTTAATCCCTCAATCACCTTAGGGTGTTCCTCAATCAGGGCTTTGAGCGTTGCGATCATTTTCTGACCGTTGGGTAGCTCACTATAACCACGTGGGGGTTCAACCAAAATAGCAATCAGGTTACGGGGAACATAGTTAGCACTGCTGACATACTCATCAGGCAGTACGTGGAATCCGTTTTGACCCCCATGCTCCAGATCAACCATAGCTGCTGTGGTATCTGCATCATTAAACGACGCACCCTCAGCCAACGTAGCATCTTTTAATCGTGCCATTATTATCTCCTAAATTTAAATGATGAAATTGCAGCGCTAAGCGCTGCAATAAATCTGCTATTAGGCAGTGAGGTCTTCGTTACGGTGCGATACCACTGTAAAGGTACCCACAGTCATCATGTTAGCTCCGTACATATGGATTTTACAACTCCAGCTGTAACCGCGAGCTTCATCACCTTCAGTAAAATAGGTCTCAGGAATAATAGTTACCCGATCATCAAAACGACCCACAGTGTTTCTCTCAATCAGACGATCACTGCGCTCAATAAACTGCTCAGTAGTCAGTTTCGAGTTACCGCTAAGATCACGCCAAACCCGGAAACAAACCTTCTGAAGCTCCATCTCAATGATCATGTTAATCATAGAGTTCATGATGGAGGTGTCATCATTGTAAACAGTTTGAATGCCTGGGTAGAAGTTACTACGTCTATCATAGCTTTGTGCCCAGACAAGACCAGCATCCCAATCTTTAATGCGCTGAGTTACAGGCTTATAAGTATTGGTCAGATCGCGCAGCAAAGTAATCTGGTTGTTAGGCGGCACATCAAAGCCCAGATCCGCTTTAAACTTACCATCGCCAGCACCTGCAAAGCGAGCTACTTTATCGGCCAGATCAAGGGTTACTGAAATAGGTCTGGTCCAGCTGGAGCCCGAGTAAGTACCAGAACCGGCAACCACAACACCACGGGCTACAGGAGTACCGTAGTAGGTAGATTCAGGGTAAGCAGCCATGATGTTTTTCAACTGATTACCAAGGGCTTCCTCTTCTACCCAGTTCAGTGACTCTTCACCATCAACGTGGGTGCTAAGAACAACGCCTACATCTTTACGGTGCCCAAGAACTCGACACAACTCCTTTTTGGTATCAATGGTAAAGCCACAATCCCAAATCATTGAGAATGGGTGGGTAGCCATGTTCTCCAGTGGGTCCATGGGGTCTTGATAACCAGATTGCATGATTCGAGCAACGCCCTCTTCATACTTCTCTACAGACAAAGTACCATCTTCACCACCTATGAAAAAGTGATTAAGTTTCTCACCCAAAGTAATATTACCGGGCTGCTCTGACATTACTTCAATGGCATGATAAGGAACACCATCATTATACATAGCACTGACGGGATTAACCTGATCAGGTACCATATTACCAGAGACTAGATTATCGGCATTTTGCTCAGCACTTAACAGCAGAGCCATTAGGGCATTGTAGGTTTCTTCATAGAAATGCACTTTACCCACAGGACCATATTTGGGCGGCAAACCAGTGCTGGCATCCATGTTTTGATAAGCATCAACCAGTACTTTATCCCAGCTACGCTGAATATCA
>NZ_JAHHPN010000232.1:0-1417 GCF_024606325.1 Endozoicomonas sp. ONNA1 | reverse complement strand
CCGGTGCCAGCGCCTCTACAAAGCGCTGATGCAGGGTAAAAATCAGCTCATGGACGCTCCGCACCTGATCAGCCGTATTGGGTTTGAGTGCTTGAAGACAGCATTGGAGCTGATAGCAGTCTTCTATCCATTGACGAAAATTTCGCCGGGATACCTGCCCTTCTTCAGCGGCTTGCATTGGCAGAATGATACTCTTTAACCCGGATTGGATGGTCTTTTTCAAGGTCTCGAACCGGCAGATCAATTCTGGTAATTCATTCAACAATCGTTGGACCTCGGGTGAACAGCTTTCAATCGCCAACTGCAAGAATGCCCGGTAACCATCCAGCAGTTTTTCGGCCCCGTGAATTAGCCGGTTTATGTTATCTATGGTCTCAGCCAGTAGTTTTGATCGTTGTGGCGACATGCTCAGTTTTATCGGGTTTGCCAGACAACCCAGTCCACCATCAGGGGCAAAAAATCCCAGCAGGCGGGCATTTTGATCTGTGAGCCATTGAAAACCGCTGGCGACCTGACAGAATGTGCCTTCAGGGGGAGATAAATCATCCCGTGACGGGGCAGCTTTTACCGACGACACATCAGAAACAACAGAGGACAGGCTTCTGTGACTAGCCAGTTCTCTGGTCATGTCACCAGTGACAATGAAGGCACCAGACTTTCCGTTAAAGCGAGCACAGCCCAGTGTCGCTTGCTGGCCATCCTGAGCGACCACTGTCTCATACTCACCACCAGCCAGCATTAAGGGTGTTTTTTCCTGTCTCATGAGGATCGCTACATGATCATTGAACCCTCCTTCGGCAATAACAAAACCTCTTGCCCGTTTCAGGAACTCAGACACAAGCATCCACTCTTCAGCATGGTGGGCCACGACAATGGCTCCGTGTGGCATAGTGTCAGCCTCTTGTTTTTTGGCCAGCCAGATGGGCCCGGTGCAATAGCCTTCGCTGACGGTCTCGCCAATGGCGAGACTATCTTCCGGTATGTCCATGGCAAAATCCATGCCGCCTGAGAGTCGGGTTATAGGGCGCACCTGCAACACGAATAGGCAACCCTGATGATCGATGGCAAACTCCACATCCACAGGGCAGAGCAACAGGTCCTCCAGATTTGTCACCACCTTCCTGAGTTCTGAAACCATGTAATCACTGACTGGTTGTCTACCGTCGTTTGATTGAACATCTGCATCATTAATTTCTCTTTCCGAGTAGCCGTTGGTGTTTTTTTGCAGGATGAATTGACTTGAGACTTTCCCGGGAACGTATTGATAATGGCCAGTTCCTTCTTTGCGATCCTGACGAAAAATATCGATACGGTGCGGCGTGTTGCCAAATTGCCCTGACACCACGCCTTTGGGTTGACCGCGAGTGTACTCAACCCTGACGGTATCATCCTGAAAAGATTGAAAGCTCATGGCGAC
>NZ_JAHHPN010000231.1:0-4829 GCF_024606325.1 Endozoicomonas sp. ONNA1 | reverse complement strand
AACCAACACTGGCCAGAAAGGGCAGATGCGTTTCCAGCTTCTCCTGCTCCCGGGAGATCGCCACTCTCATGGCTCTCTGGGTCGCTTCCATGACAGCATCGGCTTCTCCTGTACCCTGGGAGCGCATGCGGGTGAACTCACTGAAGCCTGAACGGAAGACCTGTTCGAGCCCACCCAGGTCTTCTTCTTTGTCCAGCTCTTTATATAACTGGGTCAGGTCCATTCCGGACCAGAAGCGATCCTCAAAGGCCAGCATGTTCTGATGAGCGGAGCGGATGAGTATGCCGCGCTGGACAATCATGACCCAGGAAACAACAGATACCATCACCAGCATTATCAGCACCAGCAAAACGATCCAGCTGGCATTGCCTACCAGTGACCATATGGACATACTATCTGCCACTGAAAACCTCGCTTTTCATTCGATTAATACTTGTTAGAGAAATGATGTTCAACATTCATTCCGGAATCTGACCAGACGGTGTGACTGCATTTTCACGATAAACAGGCAGTTAAGGATAATACCATCAATCTCACGGCGATTTGCCGTCAGGACTTAATTTATTCCGTAAGGATTCTGTAATCGCCGTAGGTTTTCTGCTCCGGCTGTCCAGGCAAGCCACGACGAACCGGCCTTCACACAGCAAGACATCTTCAAGAAAACACTGTTGCTGGAAAACCATTCTGGCCCTGCCCATACTTTCAACCCGGACTGTCACAATGACAGAGTCGTCCAGCTGGGCAATGTGCCTGAACTGAACGGAAGCATCGACCACCACCAACTGCTTTTTTTCCTTTAACAACTTCTGATGATCATAGCCGGTACTGCGCAGATATTCGGTTCTGGCTCGCTCCATGAACTTCAGATAATTAACGTGGTAGACGATACCACCGGCATCAGTGTCTTCATAATAGACTCGAACGGGAATGGAAAAGGTATCGGTCACAGGGATGGCCACATAACATAAAATCAGATCAGAGACTGCCAGAGACCCTGATGCTGTGGCAAGTCAATAACACCATAAACGACCACAACCATGGTGATAATGAGGCGGAGGATAAGCGCCTCTGGTCTTATAGGCATCGTTTTTTTCCTTATCCAGTCTCTGCTGGTTCAGGCGCTTTTCCTGCTCTATCCTGCGTTGCAACAGGTCAGCATCCGGGACCGGCTTGTTAAGACGTTTCAGGGCTTGAGTAGCTTCCGGAATCCCCCATCGCGCCGCCATAGAGTAACGATCAACCGCCTGGGCCAGGGACGGCGTGGTACCGACGCCCTGCTCATAACAGACTCCGGCATGATACAGATCAATCGGTAGCTGGCTGGTACCATGAAGCACTTGCGAGCAACTGGCCTCTGTGACAGAGAAAGGTACAGAATAAATCCCCTGTCCTACTGGGGTTGCATCCGTAGTGATATTCTGACACCCACTCAGGGTGGTGAGCGCCAGAACACAGAAACTGAATATTCGCAGAATTCTTATAAGCATTAGCATTTCCCTTCACTTTATCGTCTCAAAAAAACTCATATTGTCCTCACTATTATCACGCATCCAATGAGTGATAGATCGAATTCAAATTCAAACTGTCCAAAAACTCTCTGGCAATGGTTGTCAGCTCATCGGATTTGAGAAACAGAGCATTACCCGCTTTGTATGCCTGCCGTAAATACGCTTCCTTCAAAGCCCCCGGAAACTGTGAAGGGCTACGAATTTCAGACATCATGGCATACAGCTCTGCTGGTGAGGATGGATCATGAGCGCCATAGTTTTTATCACTTCCGTTCCCCCTGATGGAAGCATCGGCCCAACAATACGTCAAACGACCATTCTTTGAGTGAGTCACTTCATACAGGTAATGACTGAAGGCCTGTCGAATTGCTTGCTTGCATTTGGTTCTTAAATGATCCTTAGAGAATGCATCTTTCTGCGGTGTCTCAAGGGATTCCAGAGTGGGTTTGTACCTGTTGCGGATTTCAAGCTCTTTTTTCTCATATTCTTCTCTTGCATCCTGATATCGCCCGGCTGAAGAAAAGTCTTGATTGTGTCGTTGGTGCTGACTGCGATAATGGTATCCATTTTGACCAAGGGTGGAGCTATGCGCTGCTTTCAGTTCGCTGTTTATTTGAGCTAATATCTCACTGTATCTTCTTGCTTTTTCCATTGACCGCTTTAAGTTCGGGATAGTCTCAACTTTTCGTTGAAAGAGGACATTGGCCATTTCATCAAACACTGTGTCTTTCCAGGCAGGTTGCCCCATTATAATCACCGGGCGGTGGTTCGCCTTTCCCGAAATTAACTGCGCAAACGCAGGTTGGTGTACCAGCATTCGTTCTATATCGGGGACGCCTTCAGGATGATCTGTCCAGACGGGCTGTAAAGATGTGCTGGCTATTATATTTTCAAGGAATGACGAAAAACCACCATGACAATCAGTCACGAACAAGGTATCACCTTCTCTCTTTTGGAATTTTTTATAAGTTTCTCGCCATACCTGACTACTCCTTTCACTGAAAAATAATTCCTGATACCACTTCTTCAGGCAACCGGCGACTGTGACCTTCAACTCATCGACATTTTCCAGACACTGCAATCGATCAAGATATTCAATGACTTTAATAGTTCGGCTATCATAGGTCGGAACCGGATTCAACCATCCCGATTTCAAGGCTTCACGAGCAAAGTGAATTTCCGAAGATTTGGCAAAAATAGCAAATCTAGCAAACCTCAGGACATCCATTATTGAATCCAGCCACTGAAGAGGGCTTACTCCGCCCTTAACAACCATTTTTGAATGGAGTAATTTAAGCTGTTCAGTGATTTGATCTTCATTACTCTTGAACAATATATTGCCTACTGCATCCGCCATCGGTGTACAGGCACGCCAACCTGCACGCCAATCTTCACCCTCAGCGCAGACCAATCTCTTCTCGCAATCACCCAATACTTCTGTCTGCAGCGACTCCAGTAGTGAGACCCCCATCGAAAAACCGGCTAAATCTCTTTCTTTCCAAAGGTTCTCTACTGTTTCGGAAATATTAAGATTGGTTTCTGGCAATGCACTGTTTGTCTCAAGGGCTGTGCTCAGTTCCTCAAGGGCTATGCCGCATGCTTTAGCCAGAGTTTGCTGTTGTGCTGAATCCGCACCTTTCAGGACACTCTTCAGGACATCCTTGACCTTCTTTGAATCACTGCTGGAAAGACTGACCTTACCGGTGAGCTGGAAGTCAGATTTGATTTCTATTACATCGGCAGGCGCCCCGCCCAGATCCGCTGCGTCCCAGGTTTGGCCTCCATCCACGGAATACTCTGCAAAGCTGTGGTTAATGTTAGAAATTTTCCGACTTGGAATACCAAAATAACGACAAAGAGCAACAAAAACAGATACACGATGACGACAGCTACCTTGCCGTTGTGTGACGAGGAATCGAAAGAAATTCTTATGGCGCTCTGGTATAGCATTACCGGAAAACTGTTTGCAATAATCCTTGATCGCCACAATGCGTTGCTTCATGTTTTTAGCCTTTTGTATTGTTCGCAAAGGCTCCCGTACTTTCAGTGGCTGTCGGTTAATGTTCTCAAACACTTCCTTCAGTACTGTTTTCATACCCTGGGAACAGCGGGCGTCAAAACGTGTTGATTGCGCAGACCGGACTCCTCTGGTACGTGTTTTTCTGCACGCTCCTCTGTGTTCTACGACATAAGCAAACTGAATTTTCTGTTTGGTTTCGGCCACTGCAACAGACAGCGTGTGAAGCCCGGTATATTGATTCCTGACCAGCGTGTATGGCACATCCGGCTCTATGCGCAGGGCCACTATATAGTCGTCAGGCGTCAGGCTGGGCAATGCATATCGACCACTGCCGGATGTCCAGTCAAAGGTTGCCAGCGTTTGATCGCTGGCTAATGACACTGGCTGGTCACGCCCTGGTAACCGGGCCGGTGTGAGGGTTTCGACCCCGTAAATGTCTTTATCATTAAGAGCGATCTCTTTGACAGCACCCTTTTCAGACACAAAAATATCCTTTGCCCACCACCGATACATCACGCAAGAATAGTCCTGCGTATCAAAAATTCTGAAATCGTACAGTTCTGGCCTGTCAAAGCACTCATAGTTCGTTCTCTGGTCTATTGCCGGAGCCTCTTTCTCTTCGACTTCCGGATTGTATGGCTCAGGAGCGTTATCACCGCCAACAACTGACGCTTCGTTAATACTGCCCTCAATACTACCCTCAACTCGATGGTTCACCAGACCACTCATCTGATACCAAAACGCAGGCCATAGTTGAACATCGCGGCCATTCCATAACTCTATCTGCCGATCAGCCTCCTGAAGATAAGGCTGGGAAGCCGATAATTTCAGCGCTTGTGCCTCTTCTTTCGCCAGGGGAAACACGCTGTTAACCTCTACGCCCATCGGACCAAACTCACGAGCAAACCAGCGTTGCTGCCAGTATCGGTACAGTGCCTGAGTGAGAATATCGTCCGACGCGTCCGGCTGGAGGGAGAGACCGGATGCCTGCCATCTGGTCCGAGCCAGTCTCTTGATGATTTCCGCTCTGGCTTCGTCTTCATTCAGATGAGTGCTAACAAGAATTTCATGGTTTTTTTCATCAATACTGTTGAAATCACTGCTTCGTATCACCCACGGACGATCAGTGCCTGATACCGTTTGGTTGAACCATTTGCAAAGTTCAGAATCAAGCTCACCCCTACTCATATCGAGAGCCCTGACTTGAGCCGATGGCTCGGGCAGTTCATCCAGCGATATTTTTGCAGCCATCAGATAAAGCCGGTAGTGCTGATTGATGCATTGATGAAGTCCTTCTTCGG
>NZ_JAHHPN010000230.1:0-3947 GCF_024606325.1 Endozoicomonas sp. ONNA1 | reverse complement strand
GGACGGGGCAAGGATGCCACCCTGAACCTGATGATTCAAAGCGTCAAACAGCAGACTGAGCAACGGGGTGAATCCATGCCAGAGGTCTTTCTCCTGAATGCCTGTGATTGTTCCTGGGACAAAGTGTGTGAAAAGATCCAGACGGCAAAAGTGCATGGCGGCATCGTGGTTATTTCAGAAATGAATCTGATCGACAGCCAGCATCTGGAAGGTGAATTGAACGATATTCTGGCCGGCGACGCCCATCCAGGATTCCATCTGTTTGCCACCATCAACCCACCTGAGTACAGCGGGCGAAAACCCTTATCACCGGCGCTGAAAGGGCGTTTCCGGCATTTGCCTATCCGGCAGTACAGCTCGGTAGAATTGCAGACCATTGCCGAAAAAGTGCTGCCGAAGACCCTGCAGGGGAAAATCATCGCTGAACATCTGACTAAGCAACATTGTCGTTTAAGAACTGAGCTGCAACGGAAAAAACTGCCGTTGCAGCCGACCAGTCTTGACTTACAAAATGTGGCCATAGCCGTCATCCGAGGGGGCGATTTTACCGAAGACGGACTAAACCAATGTATTAATCAGCATTACCGGCTTTATCTGATGGCTGCCGGGATATCGCTGGAGGCATTGCCAGAGTCATCGGCTCTTGTCACGAGTAATGCTGATCTTGATTCTAAACTTTGCAAATGGTTCAACAAAACGGTATCGGACATTGATCGTCCATGGTTGATACGACTCGGTGATCTCAACAGCATTGATGAAAAACGCCACGAAATTTGTATCAAGTCTGACCTTAGTGGAGAGGAAGCCAGAACCGAAATCATCAAGAGGGTAGCTCAGGCCAGTTGGCAAGCATCCGGTCTTTCCGTGAAACCGGGTGAGTCCGACGATATTCTCACCCAGGCGCTATACCGACACTGGCAGCAACGCTGGTTTGATCATAAGTTTGGCCAGACTGGCGTGGACGTTAATAGCGTATTTCCCCTGACGGAAGAAGAAAAACAAACGCTGAAATTATCAGCTAACCAGCCTTATCTTCGGGAGGCTGATCAGCGGATAGAGGCATGGAATACCAATGCCGTTCAATGTTGGCCTGTATTTTGGCATCAGATGAGTGATCTGCTGAGCCATCTCGTTGATGATTATATTGACGAAGCACCCGTAATTGGCAGTGATAACGATTCTGAACAATACCTGCCACAAGTCCACGAAAAACAGGCTCCGGCATTGGATCAGAATACGAACCATGAGCCACAACCTGTTAACGAAGCGTTGACTATTGGCACTGATGAAGCGCCTGAAAAATACATTCCAGAAGCCCACGCGGAAATGGCTCCGACATTGGATCGGATAACAAACTATGAGAATCGGAGTAAGCCAAAACGTAACGAATATATAATTTTTAATAGCCAGAGACATCTTCCCAGCTTTTATCGGTTTAGGGCAGAGGACGTTTATGTGTCTGATAAGGGCGAGATCTCAAGGATCACTATTAATGATCTTCATATGCAGGGAGCCGAAGTCCTCATTCCTGACCGGTTACCAGGGCAAGACCAGGAAGTGACATTGGCCAGTGACCAAACACTGGCAACCTTTGACTGGACATCGGACGATGATCAATGTGAATTGCCCGACCTGACGCCTAACGACTATATCGTAGCCCTGCGCCTCGAGCCCGATATGAAATTTACTCTGATCAGGGACCGATATACCGGGCTTCACACACTGTTTATTCCAGAGGCCAAACCCAACCAGAGTATTCAAATTGCTTATGTCGTAGAACCCAGAATAGCGGTCAGAAAAACACCTGCCAGAGGAGCCGGACCATCGCGACCAACACGTTTTGATGCCCGTTGTTCCGAAGGTATGAAAAACGTACTGAAAAACCTGTTTGACGTCAATCGCCAACAACCAGCCGATGTAAAGGTGCTTTTGCAGGGAATACAGGACACTACAAACACGAGGCAATGCATTGAGGCGATCGCGCACTATTGCAAACAGTTTTCTGGCGATGCTGAACCAGGGCGCTATGAGAATTTCTTTCAATTCCTGGTAACACGGCGACAAGGAAGCTGTCGTCATCGTGTGCCTGTTTTTATTGCTCTTTGTCGTTATTTTGGCATTCCATGCCGACTAATTTCCAGCCGTATGCACGCCTTTGCAGAGTATTCCCCGGATGGAGGCGAAACCTGGGCACGAGTGGATTTGAGCGGATCATCTGTCGAGAAAACAATCATCAAATCTAACTTCCAGCCCATCAGAGAGGTCAGTGGCTCTGGCGCTGGGTCAAAGAAGCTTAAGGATCTCCTGAAAGGGGCTGATTTAGCACAACAGCAAGCTCTGACTGAAGCCTATGGTATTAGCCTTGAGGAATTGAAGAGAGCCATTGAGACAGGTGGTGCATTGCCAATAACCGATCCGAGCACATTCACAATAGTTAAGAAGCTTTGGGAGAAAAAAGATTTACCTGAGTTTTCCATGGGTGTCTCAATATTACTGGAGACAGAAACATTGAGCTATTCCGAGAAGGAATTGGTCGGCGATGTCTATGACCCAGGCAGGCGTAAGTATAAACTCATGTCGGAGGCGGTAAAAAAAATATTGTCCAACAGTGATGGAGAGCAAATCACTGAACAGCTCAAGCTACTCCATTCAAAAATGATTGTTCAGGCCGGAGCAAGCCCTCACCAGTGGTTGAGTTCAATCATCGAAATACTGAAGGACAGTGACTTAAACAAGCCTTCGATTATTCGACTTGCCGATGCAGCCCTGGAATCGGGTTGGCTAAATCCGTTGCCGACCGACGAGAGGCGTATTGTAAACGCCTTTGAGCATCATGAACTATTGTTGCGTCTGGAACGTATTGATGAACTGAAAGTTAAAGCCGCCCAATGCCTGAAAAATTGGTATAAGGAATTGTTGTCCAAGGAAAAAAATAGTCAGCAATGGCAGTCGGCTTATGAAGAATTCCAAAATAAAAAAGGTAATGTCTTGTTCGTTACTCATTGTCATGATGGGTTTTCGCCATTTCTTAAAGCTAACATTACCGATCCATCTTTGCAGACCGCCTGGACAGACGAACCTGAGGGCGTACCGAATATAGAACGAATGCTGGTGCGCCAGCCTGCCTTTGAGCAATTAACCTCGGACAAGGCGAACCACCGTCCGGTGATTATCCTGGGGCAACCTTCCTGGTCCGGCAGCACAGTGTTGTATGAAAAGATCGAAGCTCTGTTGCAAATAAAAGCTGAGAGTAGCCCGAACTTGAAGCAGTTATTGGAAAAAATCAAACTACATCCCCTTCGGGTATCACCGAGGGACATGAAGCTTCTGAATGATTTAAAAGGAAAATGCCTGCAAGCAATTCAGCACGCCTTCAGTCATTACCTGTATGGAGTGACACACTCGAAAGGAGGTTGCTTAACCTATTGTTGGGGTGATGCTTCCGTTCTTCCATACGGTCATCAGGATGTCTTTGATAAGCCTGATCCATTCCTGTTGAAGATGCTGCACCATTTTCATATAAAACACTTCAAAGGCAGTCACTTATCGTTTGCTTCGGGCGAGGCTCCTGCCCCGCTTGACGATGGTCGGAACAACTATGGCGCTCATGAGCCATCCTCACCGGAAGAGCTGTATGCCATGATGTCTGTCATCAATAGCTCTTCAGAGCTTCAGACATCTGTTATGGATGCCCACTTAAGGCAAGCACTCAACGCCAATAACGCTCTGGTGCTCAAATCCGATGAGCTGACAAAAATTGCCCAAGAGTTTTTGAACAGCGTGAATTTGAATTCCTTGTGTGATTCATTGGGTACATGGCCATAGTTTGTTCATGACGAGTATTTCGAAATCAATGATGTCCTTCAATGGTTACGGCTAACTATCCAAATGGAACTTTAGGTCTTTCTTAAGGTCATATTATTAAACACTTTCAATACAGTCCTTCA
>NZ_JAHHPN010000229.1:0-1488 GCF_024606325.1 Endozoicomonas sp. ONNA1 | reverse complement strand
GGCTATCAGTGCCTCTTCGATTTAACGATTAACAAGCCCGTTATGGGGAGGCTCGTGTCTCTGTGGTCTGGCTGCCCATTGAGAGTGCTCTCAGCTCAGCCCTAAGGGTTTCAATCTCTCTTTCCATAACCGCCCTGTCGGTAGCCCACTGTCTCGATTGAGCGACTCGAGAGCTCGCCTCATCCTCTTTTGCCTGCAAAAGAGACCGGGTCTGTCGCAGATCATTCTGAAGCTGAGAGAGCATATCTTTGGGTACCACGTCTGCCCCCCTGGCCGTCAGCTTCTGATGCATATCGTTTAGCCTTCTAAGCATATTAACGTTTTGAGATTCCGTTACCGACATTTGCTCTTCTTTTGCTTCAAGTATTGTGGTTTTCTCACGTAGCTTATTCGTCAGTTGCTCAGTCTGTCTGAGTAGCGCAGATTTTTCTTCGCGGTGTTCGAATATGGCATTATTAAGCTGATCTATTTGTTGCTGAGCTTCAGATAAATCAGTCTGCAGCGTGTCAGCCCGTTGTGTGAGCGTCCGGATTTTTCTTTCCAGTTCACGAATCTCCCAATCTTTGGCCTCAAGCATTGTGGTTTTCTCATGCAGCTCATCAGCCATTACCCCTAATTGCTGCTGATCCATCCGCTCACATAGAGACGCTTCCATTAAGAAATTAACATCGACATCCAATTCATGTTCAGCCTGTCTGGCAATATCCCTGGCTTTCATGAACAGTTTATAGAGCTCGCTATAACGCTGGTGATCCTCCTGAATACGTTCATGCATTCTCTCCAGCTCAGCCTGGATTTCAGCCTCGCTGGCTTCGGTATGCTTTCGTGAATCGGTTGATGCTTGCCGGGAAGAAGAGACTTCCACCGTCCGGGATTCCAGACGTTTAGCACCTTTCAGTAGATGGGACTGTAAAGGGGGGTCAGGCGCCTCTGGAATGCCCAAGTCTAGCCAAATAGTGCGAAATGCATATTTATGTTCATAGCATCGCCGCATTGAATACATTGTCGTAGTGCTTCCCGGCGGATGCCTGCTGACGCTGAACATTGCAGATCCCGTCTGAACATTCTGGTCGGAAATCGATGAAGGGCTTGCTGTGCCTGAAGGGCTGTTCATAGTAATAATCCTTTTACAAAATTTATAATTACGACTGTCGTCGCAATGGTTTGTTCCCCTGTAAGAACCTGAATAACGCTTTTGTTAGCTGCTCTGACAAAATTTCTTTAGCAGATAGGGAAATCTGATACTCCCGCGAATGTTGAGTACACCATGTCGGATGTGCTCACCCGCCTGAGAAGTGACAACGAAAACCGTGAAGAGCTGGACACCCGGCTTCTGGCCCTGCTACATGCTGAGCAGGATCAGGAAGAACTCTGCGTCAGCCGGTTGAATCGATTCCTGAATGCTGAAGCACGTGAATTGGCTTTTCAGCTGGCTGGCAGCCTGTCGGACTTAAGCGTCCGTAGCGAGGATTGCAAGAAATTGAGGAT
>NZ_JAHHPN010000228.1:0-11386 GCF_024606325.1 Endozoicomonas sp. ONNA1 | reverse complement strand
AATTTATTGCAACCGCAGTAGGACAGCCTTAAGTCCGACAGGCTGCTAGGATAAAGAACGGCCTTAAAATGGACGGCTACGGTAAGGATGCTTCTGCTTTAACATTTAAAAATTAGACAGAGTGTCGTTATGAACATTTCCAGATCAGGGTCAGGGGCTACGCTATTGTCAGCAATCTATGCCTTCTCTTGTTATGCTTTCTCTTCAGGTGGCTCAACAGTAGGTTCTATTTATAAAGAGGTTTCAAGTTGTTCCGAATTAACCCGGAATATCGATAGGGATGTCTGCAGTCGGCATTTACCTGTTTTTAAGGCGCTTATCAGGGAAAAGAACCATCAGGTATCTCCGTCAACATCTTACTCAATGTCTGAGCCCATTCCTGAAACCGTCAAGATAATAAAAATATCCGCGACAACACAAAAGCTGGGGTATGAGATTTTTGAAACGATACAACCAACGTTGTTTATCTTTGATGCAGAGCGATCGCCCGGCAAGGGACAAGCGGCTGTCTACGAATTGCCGTCGGAATTCATCAGTGGCGATCGCAGAAGAATCAACAGTTTTCATCTGCCGGACAACTCGGCTTTTGTGGGGAACAGAGCAGATATTCTGCCAGAATTTGTGATTGAGCGAAGTCCACAGAATCACTTTGTGATGTCGGCACCCCATAATGATTCTGTCTATTATCTGGCGAATATCGAAATTGATTCCAGATACCCTCTGGATACGAGCGGTTCAACAGCAAAAGCCACCTCGGAACAGCCCGATACAACCTCGACCACGCAGCATCATCGACCGGCAGGTATTATGGATCTGAGGGGCGCGGGTATTTTTGTTGCAGACAATGTCAGGGTGGTCACGGATCCCTTCAGTTCATCACCCGCACTGATTCCTGATGCAGATGACACAGACGCTCCGGTTATAAATAATGCTGAAAAAACAGGATTAAAAAGTTTAAAAGAATTAGACAACTTAACCACATGGGAAAAAGTAGGCGTAGGTGCTGGCCTGACAATGTTGGATCAAGTGATTACCCGAACCTGGTTCCACCTTTCAAATCGTATCAAGCAGGCTTGGTTAAGACACACCAGTCAGGTGTTAGCGGCTGCATTGGGTTTGGGTCTTCCGGCTTTCCATTTATTACCGAAATGCATCAGTGGCTTGAGAGGAAGGTCAGAACACCCTCCATCAGGACGCACTCCATTAGAGGGGGCAGGTTTACCGGGACGTTCATCAGATCTATATCAACCCGGTAATTTGATAGCGACATCTTCCGTGACTCAAGGATCTGTTGCTGAATTAGCTTTTTCCATCGCGCAGGATGAGCGTTGGCCCACCCACGGCCAAACGTCCATCGCTACTGACGAAGACCAGCTTGATCACTTTATTACCCGTGACGGGGTAGTTTTTGCGGGCACGCATTTGCTCCTCGACTTTTGGGGAGCTGAAAAGCTGGATGACCCCACTACGATGGAAGAAGCGATGCGCGATGCCGTCGAAAAGGCGGGTGCTACTTTGTTGCATATCCACCTTCATCGCTTCGAGCCCAATGGCGGCATTTCCGGCGTTGCAGTATTGGCTGAATCACATATCAGTGTGCACACCTGGCCAGAGAGGAACTTCGCGGCGTTCGATATCTTTGTGTGTGGTGATTCTCAGCCAGAATTAGCGGTTCCGGTATTAAAGGCCGCCTTTAACCCTGACTCGGTTTATACGAAGGAGCATCTGCGCGGTGCGGTGTTCAGCGAAAGCGAGTAAGCGTTTTATCATCCAGTGGATCTGACTATGAATTTCGGCGGTTCTTTTCGCAAAGACGGTGTAAAAGTCAGGGCGGAAATTGCTATCGAGGTATACGCTACCAGTGTTTTTTCTTGTTTATTGGCAAATGTGTCAAAGGAATTTTATAAATATGTGTGACGATGTAGCGGCTTTTGATGTATTTCTGTAACTTTACTGTACCTAAGTACTGGTACTCATTGCGGATTTTGCTTATCTTGTAGTTCAATTACAGAATTGATCGAAATCAATTTTCTGAAGTTTTAAACTCTGCCTCTCCGCACCCAATTTAATGTCCATCAGAAGCCGAACATCCGGCTGGAAGCCTGATGGCAGGGTGGTTGAACCTAAAGTTCAGGCAGGGCAGAATTTTCGTTAGATAACAGTTAGCCATGACAGGGATAGCCCTCAAGTTATTTGTCCTTGTCCCGGCTCCTGAGGCTCACGTCGTTTGATCATTGGTTTCGACTGGTGGTACGGGCTGAAAAAGCAGTCCTTCAGAGGTAAGCCTCGACTATCCTGACAGTCAGAATTTCACTGGTACAACGAAGAATAACCGCCCATTAAGAGTGAGGTTGTTCATCCCGGGTTGAAGCGGTTTATTCGCACAAGGCTGATTGTAGCTTCAGTGTACTGTTGTCCGGATAATCGAAATGGAAAGATGCATCAGTGGCTGATGACCCCTTCACAGATGCTTTTTTTAGAACTGGTTACAGCGCTCAATTCTCGGAGCAAACTATATGCATGACATTGATCCCATCGAAACCCGGGAGTGGCTGGAAGCCCTGGATTCCGTACTGGAAAAAGAAGGGGAAGACCGGGCACATTACCTGATGACCCGCCTTTCCCAGCATGCCAGAGCGAAAGGCACACAGCTGCCCTATGCGATTACTACCCCTTATCGCAACACCATTCCGCCTGAGAAAGAAGCGAGAATGCCGGGTGACCTGTTCATGGAACGCAGAATCCGTTCCCTGGTCCGTTGGAACGCGCTGGCAATGGTCATGCGTGCTAATCAGAAAGACAGCTCTCTGGGTGGCCACATTTCTTCGTTCGCCTCCAGTGCAACTTTGTATGATATCGGCTACAACTATTTCTTCCATGGTTACAACAACAACCGTGAAGGCGATCTGGTTTACTATCAGGGACACACGGCTCCGGGTATTTATTCCCGTGCTTACCTCGAAGGTCGTCTGAGTGAAGATCAGCTGGACGGTTTCCGACAAGAAGTCGAAGGCAAGGGTCTTTCTTCCTATCCTCACCCGCACCTGATGCCTGACTTCTGGCAGTTCCCCACCGTATCCATGGGTCTGGGTCCGCTGCAGGCCATCTACCAGGCTCGCTTCATGAAGTACCTGATCAACCGTGGTATGGCTCCGGAGCAGAACCGTAAGGTCTGGGCTTTCCTGGGTGACGGTGAAATGGACGAGCCTGAATCCACCGGTGCTATCTCTCTGGCGGGTCGTGAAAAGCTGGACAACCTCATCTTTGTGGTGAATTGCAACCTGCAGCGTCTGGACGGGCCTGTTCGTGGCAACGGCAAAATCATGCAGGAGCTCGAAGGTGTATTCCGCGGCGCTGGCTGGAACGTGATCAAGGTGACCTGGGGTCGCCACTGGGATCAGCTGTTTGCCCGGGACAAAGACGGCATGTTACAGAAGTTGATGGACGAAGCCGTCGATGGCGACTATCAGAACTGTAAAGCCAAGGGCGGTGCCTGGACACGTGAACACTTCTTCGGTCGTTACCCTGAAACCAAAAAGATGGTTGAGCACCTGTCTGACGATGACATCTGGCGTCTGAACCGCGGCGGTCATGATCCCTACAAGGTTTACGCTGCTTATCACGCTGCTGTAAACACCACCGACAAGCCAACGGTTATTCTGGCCAAGACCGTAAAAGGTTACGGTACCGGTACGACGGGTGAAGCATCTAACGTCAGCCACAACGTTAAAAAACTGCCAATCGATGATCTGAAACAGTTCCGTGACCGTTTCGACCTGCCGATCAAAGATGAAGATCTGGCCAGTCTGCCATACTTCAAGCCCGCTGAAGACAGCCCTGAAATGGTCTACATGCGCAAGCATCGTGAGAAACTGGGCGGCTTCATTCCTCAGCGTCGCGAGCAGTCAGATATACAGTTGGAGATTCCTGGGCTGAGTGCCTTCGACGCCGTTCTCAAAGGCAGTGGTGAGCGTGAAATCTCAACCACCATGGCCTACGTACGTGTTTTGGCTGCGCTGGCGAAAGACAAGAAAGTCGGCAAGCACATCGTACCAATCATTCCTGACGAAGCACGGACTTTCGGTATGGAAGGTATGTTCCGTCAGCTGGGTATTTACTCTGCAGAAGGTCAGATGTATGAGCCAGTGGACTCTGACCAGGTCATGTTCTACAAGGAGTCCAAACAGGGTCAGATTCTGGAAGAAGGCATTAACGAAGCCGGTGCCCACGCTGCCTGGATTGCGGCTGCTACGTCCTACAGTAACAATAACGTACCGATGATTCCTTTCTATGCTTTCTACTCCATGTTTGGTTTCCAGCGTACCGGCGATCTGGCCTGGGCTTCAGGAGACATGCAGGCTCGTGGTTTCCTGATCGGTGCTACTTCCGGTCGTACCTCCCTGAATGGTGAAGGTCTGCAGCATCAGGACGGACACAGCCACATCCTGGCTTCCACCGTTCCTAACTGCATCAGCTATGACCCAACTTACGGCTATGAGCTGGCGGTCATTGTTCAGGACGGCCTTCGTCGTATGTACGGCGACAACGAAAACGTGTGGTATTACATCACCACCATGAACGACAGCTACAAGATGCCAGCCATGCCTGAAGGCGATAGCGTTATTGAAGGCATCGTGAAAGGTCTGTACTGCTTCGGGGAAAACACCGTCAACGACGGCTTGAAAGTACAGCTGATGGGATGTGGCACTATTCTTGAGGAAGTACGTGCAGCGGCCGACATCCTGCGTAAGGACTTCGGTGTTGAGTCTGATATCTGGAGCGCTACAAGCTTCAACGAACTGCGTCGTGATGGTATGGCGGCAGCTCGTCACAACATGCTGAACCCTGATTCCGAAAAGCAGGCAGGCTGGGTCGAAGTGCAACTGTCTGGTCGCAAGGGGCCGGTTGTTGCTGCCTCTGACTACATGAAGATTTACGCTGACCAGATTCGTGAATTCGTACCAGGCACGTTCATCGCCCTGGGTACCGATGGCTTTGGTCGTTCCGATACCCGCGAAAAGTTGCGTGAGTTCTTTGAAGTGGATCGATACTTCGTTGTTATTGCTGCCCTCTACGGTCTGGTAAAAGACGGTGAACTGGAAGTGTCTGTGCTGAAAGACGCGATGAAAAAGTTCAACATCGACGGCGATAAAGCTAACCCACTGTACTGCTGATTTCATAAGGTTATCCCGAATGAGCGATGAAATAATCAAGATCCCCGATATCGGCAGTGGCAGTGCAGAGGTTATTGAAATCTGCGTTGCACCTGGTGATGCCGTTTCTGCCGATGACTCCCTGATTGTTCTGGAATCAGACAAGGCATCAATGGAAGTGCCAGCACCACGTGACGGCAAGATCTCCGAGATCCTGCTGAAGGTAGGCGACAGTGTGTCTGAAGGTGATGACATGCTGAAAATGGCGGCAACCGCCGCAGTCCGGGAAGGCTCTGATGCTGCCGTCGAAGCAGCGCCAGAGCCCGCTGCACAGCCAGCGCCTGCGCTACAATCAGAGTCTGCTACCCCTCCGGCAGCGCCTGCAGCCAGCAGCATTCAGGAAGTGACTGTTCCCGATATTGGTGCAGAAGACGTTCCGGTCATCGAAATCTGTGTAGCCGTTGGTGATGAGATTTCTGAAGAAGATTCTCTGATTGTTCTCGAATCTGACAAAGCGAGCATGGACGTACCTTCTCCTTTTGCCGGTGTTGTCAAAGAGATCTGTGTTAAAGAAGGTGACAAGCTGAGTCAGGGCGACCTGGTGGTAAAAGTTGAAACCACCACTGGTGCTGCTCCCGTTCCGGCACTTCAGACTGAAGTGCCTCAGACAGCCGCTCCAGCTCCAGCTGTCGCACCGGTTCCCGTAGCTACGCCTGTTGCAGGTGGTATTAATGAAGTGACGGTACCTGACATTGGTGCCGAAAACGTTCCCGTCATCGAAATTTGTGTAGCTGAGGGTGATGAAGTTGCTGAAGAAGATTCCCTGATTGTTCTGGAATCTGACAAAGCGAGTATGGACGTACCCTCTCCTTTTGCCGGTGTTATCAAAGAGATCTGCGTCAAAGAAGGTGACAAGCTGAGTCAGGGCAACCTGATTGTCAGGATTGAGACTCAGGGCGGTGTTGCAGCACCCGCTCCGACTGCTCCCGTGCCACAGGCTTCCGCGCCAGTCGCACCGACTCCTGCGACGGACAAGGCGCCAGCACCCGCCGCTGGGGCTTCTGGTCACAAACTGGTCGAGCTGGAAAAAGTCAATCGCAATTTCCACGCAGGTCCAGCGGTTCGGAGGCTTGCCCGTGAATTTGGTGTTACCCTTGAACGGGTAAAAGGCACAGGCCCGCGCAGCCGTATCCTGAAAGAAGATGTTCAGGCTTACGTTAAAGCTAAGCTGGCTGAAGCTGACAAGCCTCAGGTAGCGGCCGCCACAGGTGGTGGCGGCATTCCACCGGTGCCTGCCCAGGATTACGCCAAATGGGGTGAAATCGAAGAAGTAGCTCTGAATCGTCTGCGCAAGGTCGCGGCTCAGAACTTCCAGCGCTCCTGGTTGAACGTGCCTCACGTTACTCAGTTTGATGAAGCCGATATTACTGAACTGGAAGCTTTCCGTAAGGCTAACAAGGTGCTGGCGGAAGCCCGGGGCACCAAGCTGACTCCACTGCCTTTCTTCCTCAAGGCTGTGGCTTACGTACTCAAAGAGATGCCTGTATTTTGCTCTTCTCTCAGTGAAGACGGCGAGTCGGTTATCTACAAGAAGTACATCAACATTGGTGTCGCAGTGGACACTCCTGACGGCCTTCTGGTTCCTGTCATCAAGAATGTTGACCAGAAAGGTATCTGGGATCTTTCAAGAGAGTGCATCGAGCTGGCTGGCAAGGCCCGCGACAAGAAATTGAAACCAGCCGAAATGCAGGGTGGCTGCTTTACCATCTCCAGCCTGGGTTCTGTCGGTGGTACGGCCTTTACCCCCATCGTGAATGCGCCCGAAGTGGCTATTCTGGGGATCTCCAAGGCTTCCATGAAACCTGTCTGGAACGGCAAGGACTTTGATGCACGTCTAATGTGTCCACTGTCACTGTCATACGATCACCGTGTGGTCAATGGTGCTGATGCCGCCCGCTTTACCACCCTGCTGGCTAATCTATTGTCAGACATTCGTCGTTTGCTTCTGTGATTTTTGGATTTCGGTAAATAAAAAAGCCCGTGGCTGTTTTGCAGTAGCGGGTTTTTTTTACTCGTTAAAACCCTTTGTGTTGAAAGAACAATAGCTTGTTTTCTTGATCTACCGATTTCTTGATCTATCTTTCCTCTCTAAAAAATAAAGACTAAACGCTACAAACTACAGACTGGAATGTAATGAAAAACTCATTCTCTTTGGCACTGATATCGCTGTTTCTTTCGTTGTCTGTCGTCTGTCAGGCCGAACCATTGACAAGAAGTTTCGTCGTTGAACTTGAACAGAATGGAGGTTCTCCAAATGGGATTTTTTCTGTAAGGTTTGGCCAACATGCATTGTTGGGCAACCCGTCATACAGCACGGACACAAACGACTATGTTGCACCGATATCGCCGCCTGATAATAAATCACACAGACTTGTCAGTTACAGGTTAAAAACGTCCTTTATTGAGTCAATCTCGTGGCAATTGCTTTACGCTACCCATTTTCCGGTTGCTTACGAACTGGTTATGACCAGCAATGACGCCGCCCTGAGTGGCAAACCTTATTCATGGATACCTGTAGAAGCGTTTGTCGCTGTCGGATGGCTTTTGAAAAGCTATTGGCACCCCGATTCATTGCTGTTTAAACCGTTGGAACCACTGAAGTCGAGTCAGGATTACCCGTTTACGATCACCACTGCGATGATTGGCTCTGGAAATATGAAACAAAATCAGCCATCAGGATCATCCGTTCAGCAAGTCCCACAGGCTACCTCCAACCGTATAGGCTCTTACACTGGTTCCCTGTATTCCGGCTCTGGTGGCAGTAATGAAGATTCTGAACAACACCAACATACATTGGGTCTGAATTGTTTCGTCCATCTCTGCAATGGTGTTTGTAGATTCCGACATTTATCCAACAGAGAGTCAGCTGAATGGCCGTTGAATTCCGCAGGTAATTCGACAGGCCACACTCTTCATGATGCTTGTCCACCTGAGCTTCAATATGAACAACACCACGATCAAGACGACTTTATAACGACTTATCTCGACACATTGATTGACCCCCCTATTGATCATGTTTCTGATTTCGGTACGATTGATCCTTCTATTTATCTCCCTGATGGTTTCGGCACGATTGATACTTCTATCTATTTCCCTGATGGTTTCAACGCATTTAATGATCCCCCTGCCGAACCCCTCAATGATTTTCCTGACACTCAAGGCATTGGTATCAACTCAACAAATAGCCGTAAAACGCTAAACTCAATGGGTGCAGCTGCAGCCCTTACAAGGGATGAAACAAGCGAAGAAAGCTGTGAAAGATAGTGGCCGGGTAACATGCCCAACAGCAGGCTTTTTTTAACCGGTGTAACCTTTGGTTTTTGACAGAAAAACACGCTTGTTTTCTTGAACTATCACTTTCTTGATCTAGAGTTTTCCGTGTTTATCCTTCATCTTTGCAGACTGGAATTCATAGGTATAACAGTGAAGCAAGTGCCCTCTCCGGCATTGCTGTTGGTGCTTTTGATGTCATCTGTCATCTGCCAGGCCGAGCTGTTGGCAAGACGTTTTGTAGTCGAGCACAAACAGTCACACCAGAGCTTTTTTATTAAGCGCGACCTGAATTCGGTGTTGGGCATCCCTTCAGACATCGCAGACACAAACGACTATGCACAATCAATTGGGCCGCCTTATCACAAACCACACAGACCAGGTGGTTATTGGGTAGAAGCAACCTTTATCGAGTCGACTTCGTGGCAATTGATTTGCACCACTCCTCTGCTGGTTGCCTACGAACTGTTTATGACCACGCATGATGCTGCTCTGAGTGCCAAACCTTATTCATGGGTACCTGTAGAAGCCTTTATCGCTGTTGGCTTGCTTATGAAAAGCTATTGGAACCCCGGTTCATCGCTGTTTAACCCGGTGGGTCAACGGGTGGCAAGTCAGCATCAGCCGTTTGCGTTCACTACTACGATGCTCTCCGGACAAAACAAACAACAAAGTGGCCAACAAAGCCAGCCAACGGCATCATCTGGTCAGCAGGTTCCAACAACCACTCGTCATACAGGCACTTTCACCCATCGCCTGTCTTCCGGCTCCAGCGGCGGTAACGGTGCCCCGGAACGACACCAGCATACTTTTGGTTTAAATTGTTATGCCCCTCCCTGTCATGGCTATTGTGTACTTGCGCTATTATCCGATGGCCAACAGCCAGTTGAATGGGCGCTGAACTCCCCAGGAAATTCGACAGACTGTACAGGAGCAGCAACTGAACAAAGCCCACCCCCCGATATCCCCGGAGCGATTTATCTTGACACATCGGTTGGTCTCCATAATTCCCTCTCTGTTAATGTCCCTGATGTTTCCCCTGAACACCGCTCTCCTGATTGCTTTATCAATCAAACCAATACAACAACTGGCTGCCCCCCTCTAGATGCAGTGGGTGCAGAGACACCCAATAGAACCGGGGAACAAAATTGTTACGAGTCAGTGGGTTGGGTAGATAGCCAGAGGCGGCCAGGTGATCGCACATCGGACGATAGGTATAAAAAGAGAGGCTACACCGGGCTGCAAGTTTATGACAAAAGCCAGCTAATAGTTTGTGACGAGACAGAGTACTGGGAGGATGGCCGACAGCATCGATGCCGTTCGGCCTTCAAAAATGCTGAAGAACTGGCTTTTCACAAAAGAGCTTTTCATGAGCAGGTAGCCTGTGACGAGACAGTGGTCGGGCAAGATGGCGAGGCGCAGCCATGCAGGATACTCTTCAAAAATGCTGCAATGCTATTGCTTCACAAGGTGTTGGTTCACACAAAAACTATTACAGACACCAAGCTTAATGGTACGAAGCCGAATGATGACCATATCGATCACCTGTATCTTCCAGAAGATAGAAAGTGATTCGGCTTCCAACCAGACTCAAATCACGCTATTCAGAGGGCATAGAGTTTTGAAAAAATTACTCACAGCGGCACTGTTTTTGCTGTTCCCTCTGTCTGCCATCTGCCAGACCGAATCGTTTACAAGAAGTTTTTTTGTTGAGCTTCATCAGGATGGAAACTCGCCAAAAGGGAGCTTTGCTATTAAGCGAGACCAGCAAACATTGCCAGGCACCTCGTCATACCTTGCCGATACAAACAGCTACGCCGAATCAATTTTTCCGCATGATGACCAACCACGCAGACTCGGGGGCTTCGGGTTAAGAACGTCCTTTTCTGAGTCGATATCGTGGGAATTGATATACGCCGCTGGTTCGCTGGTTGCTTACCAACTGGTTATGACTTCCCATGACAGTGCTCTGAGCACCAAAGCTCATTCATGGATACCCGTAGAAGCCTTTTTAGCGGTCGGCTGGCTTTTACAAAGTTATTGGAACACCGATTCACCCATGTTCAGTCCAACAAATAAACTGGAGGCCAGTCAGGATGACCCGTTTGCAATCACTACTATGGTGCTCCCCGGAAATGGCAAAAAACAAAGACAGCAAAAAAACGAGCAAACAGAATCATCCGGTCGGCAAGCCTCTGGAACATCCGCCCAAATCACAGGCTCTGTCAAAAGACCCCGGCATTCCGGCTCTGGCGGCGGTAACGAAGAGCCGGAACAACCTCAACATACTCTCGGCTTAGATTGTTACGTCGATTCCTGTCATGGCGTTTGTAAACTTCGACAATCCTCCCATAACGAAGGGCCTGCTGATTGGTCGCTGAATCCTGTAGCAAATTCGACAGGCAACACAGGAGCAGCATCCGAACAAAGCGTGCTTTTCACACGATTGACTCTTTTGCGGCAGCGGCAGATAGGCCTGATGGTCCGGGTGGCTCAGAATCTGCGGCATCAGGAAAGAATGTCCGTCACTAAGCGATCGAACGATGGAAATACGCTCAAATCACTGCAAAGATCATCCACCGGTAACTCAGCCCTTCTGCTTCCCTCCAGGCAAGAAATAGAGGCAGCAGCTTCCACTTTTATTTCAAACTGTCCCCAAATAGCGAATTGTCTTACTGATCCAGCGAGTCAGGAAGCTGCGATTAACATGGCAGCTTTGCATACCTTGTATTCCATACCTTATTCTGATGATTCGCAAGAACCAAAAAGAGAGTCAAAAAAGGCTTTATGTGCATTTGTAATAAATCATATTGAGCGTTTCAATATCATTTTTCCCTATATAGCGGTCCCCGGTTGTGGTCGTTTAAAGCCTGAAAGATTTCTGGCTGTTATGCTCTCTCTAT
>NZ_JAHHPN010000227.1:0-1643 GCF_024606325.1 Endozoicomonas sp. ONNA1 | reverse complement strand
CTGATTGTGAAAAGTTTAATTTAGTTTCAAAATCCATCATTTACGAAAAAGCAATTATCAACTCAGCCGCCCTCAGTGCCGATGGCCGCCATCTTGTCACCGCCAATAGAGACAACAAAGCGATCATCTACCGCCATACGATAGATGGATCATGGGCAGTTAAATCCACCATTCCCCATCAAAGTATGGTCTTATCAGCTACATTCAGCCCCGATAGCCAACACGTGGTGACCGTCAGTTGGGATGGCACAGCAAAACTATATAGTTTGGGGGGCGATGAATCATGGGAGCAAAAAGTCATCATTTCCCACAGGCACACCGCCAGCTCAGCCACATTTAGTACCGATAGCCGCCATGTCATAACCAGCGGTTGGGATAACACAGCGAAAATCCATAGCCATAATGACGATGGATCATGGAAATTAACAGCGATTTTTTCCCATAATAATTTTGTCACATCAGCCACCTTTAGCGCCGATAGCCACCAGGTGGTCACCTCCAGTTACGACAGAACGGCGAAAATCCATTGCCAGAAGACCGATGGATCATGGGAAGAAAAAGGTGTCATTCCCCATGATGAGCTTGTCAATGCAGCCAGTTTCAGCCTCGATGGCCATCATGTGGTGACCGCCAGTAAGGATTCCAAGGCGAAAATCTATAGCAAGGAGGCCGATGGATCATGGGTACAAAAAGCCATCATCCCCCACGATGCTGAAGTCAACTCGGCCACCTTCAGTCCCGATGGCCGTCATGCAGTGACTGCCAGTGACGATGGCATAGTGAAAATCATCGGCCAGAAAGCCAATGGCTTATGGGAAGAAAAAATCATCTTCAAGCATAAGTATGGCGTCTTGTCTGTTACCTTCAGCCCTGATGCCCGCCATGTGGTGACTGCCAGCAGGGACAACACGGCGAAAATCATTGGCGAGAAAGATGATGGGACATGGTCAGAGAAAGCCAGCATTGTCCATTGCTCCACGATCTCATCAGCCACCTTCAGCGCCGATGGCAGCCATGTGGTAACCGGCAGTTGGGATCACTCGGTGGAAATCACTGAACTACAAAGGACGTAATAATTTAAGGTGAAGAATCAGGCAAGGCGAACATCAGTACCTGGCCAATGAGCCAGCACTTTTGAATTCCAAAGGGTCAGGTAATTAAGGCGCTTGGGAGAACTCTTATTTACTTTTACTGTCTTAAGAGCACAATGGGAGGTTACTTTGCCATGAATTACGAATTACCACCATCCTGCGGTTCAGGATCGCAACCGTCACAAAACCGCTTGCCTGATGCCCATCGGGAAACAACGCCTGCATCTAATTTAAACCCGAATGCGCTACCGTTTGTTCCTCGTGGTTCGAGGGATGATCGGTCTTTGGACACGCCCCCAACTATTCGCCGTCGGCGAACCACTGCGCACAGGGCATCTTTTTCTCAAAGGCCGCAGCCGTCAACCAACAAGCAATCGTCTAAGTCGGCAAAACAAAAAGTCAACGAAGCTTTCGAAGAATTAAAAAACCAACATTTCACCTATGCAGAAGAACAATTCCTGGCCATCTTGCAAGAATGCCCGGACGAACTCAGCCGAGCTGACTATCAAAACTCAGTCCTGGGGCTGGCCAGATCGCTAAAAGAGCAAACCC
>NZ_JAHHPN010000226.1:0-1304 GCF_024606325.1 Endozoicomonas sp. ONNA1 | reverse complement strand
AAGTTTTTGACATCGAAATACTGACATTACTGGACGGGTACAGGGATGAAATGGAACTTATGCATATAGTGACCGTCCTTAAAAAAGCCAAAATCGACATCTCTGACCACATACTCGAGGGATGGAGGCAACAGGCATGCAGCGAAATAAAGCGGTTAAAAAGTCGAGAACCTTTATTATCAGTGGTTGATCCTGATGTTTATCAGAGTTGTCAGGAATTAGAGTTACTTGATGAGTGTGGGAGTATTTTCTAATGGGCTTATGCCTTCAATCTGACCCATCAGATATCATATGTCATAAGTCGTTTAATGAAAGCTTCCTTCGAGCAAACCCGCTCATTTAAAAAAACACCTTCTTCACCAACTCCGTTCATGGCACGCTGAGCAGGAAGGTGCTATACATTCCGGTGCAAATAACAAAGGTCAATCAATGGTCCTGAGTCTATGGGACGCTCACAAAAAAACAAAACTGCCTGCTCGATGGTCCGATCACTGCTTCTGTCAGTGACCATAATGTTTGGGAAGTCGCTGCCTGCAATGGGATTAGTCGAATCAAACTCGCTACCAGCCCGTTTCTTATATGCCAATCAGTTGGTTGAACCTGAACCGCCCAATCCTCATCCGGTAGGGTTTATGCAACACCCTCCCCATTTGCTAAAGCTGCTGCCGAATAACAGTCCTGCTGCGTCACTCCAATTGCCTCCCCTACCCATTTGGCCCATGAAGCAAACACGCCACATTGACCAGATGGTTATGTCCCTTGAAGCCCTGAAGCACTTTTCCACTTCACCGCTCGCCATAGTTGCTGCCGACGGAAACGATGGAGGCAAGCCACCCGGCGGAAACAACTGGAATCCTGACCCGGAGCCCCAGCCTGAACTTACCCCTGCTCTGGCCCCTGTTCAAAAATGCCTGCAACAAAAAAGGCAACTGCTACGAATGCTTCGTATCAAACGGCTATGGGCGATTATGACGGGCCAAACCACGCTGACACGGATTTTGTCAGATCGGATCAGGGTGATTGAAGCGGACCTTCTCGATCTGAAAGGATCAGATCCTGACACGATGCATCCGGGGCTGATTCAGAGATGGTTGGCAGAGCATGATAAGGAACTCATTGTTTACAGTGAGATCACTTCTTGCAGATATTCTGGTCGGCAGGCGGGTACCAGGAAAAAGAATCAACCCTCCAGAATAATCAAAGTCTCAACTACCGCGACAACAGGCCAGATGTTCGGAGCCGCTACCATTAGCCAGAGAATTCGTTCAACAGGCGGCAGTGGTCACGGAGGCGATGATCCACTG
>NZ_JAHHPN010000225.1:0-6659 GCF_024606325.1 Endozoicomonas sp. ONNA1 | reverse complement strand
ACCAATTTATTGCAACCGCAGTAGGACAGCCTTAAGTCCGACAGGCTGCTAGAGCAAAGGACTTAACAGCTGAAATAAACTTTCAAGAAATCTTCTGTTGACAGACCTCTGACTCCACAAAGACAAGCGAACACGCTCAGAACTCTGCATATACTGATCCAGAAGCGTCGCCATGGTTTGGCTGAAAGCTCTGTCATAGATGATCATGGTCACTTCATAATTCAGCCAGACACTGCGCATATCCAGATTGACTGTACCAAACAAAATGGTGGATCGATCGACCAGAACGCACTTGGTATGCAGTAACCCTCCCTTGAACTGCAATATTTTTATCCCTGCATTTAACAAGTCTTCATAGTAGGAACGACTGGCATGGTGAACCATCCTGGAGTCATTTTTGTGGGGAACCAGCAATTGAACGTCCACCCCTCTCATGGCTGCTGACTTCAGGGCGGTCAGCAATGATTCGTCGGGAACAAAATAAGGCGTGGATATCAGCAGCTCTTCTTTGCTTTCATAAATCGCTGTCAGCAAAACCTGATGAAGCCTTTCCCGATCGATACCCGGTCCTGATGGCAACACATGAACATCAGCACCGGCATAACTGTCCAGACAAGATGGTGGAAACTCGTAAGTGGCATTAAACGACGAATGCTTCTCACCCGTTTCAAGCGCTTTATCCCAATGAGCAATAACCGCCATAACGTGGGCAGGAATACCCTCTACCCTTACCATCGCATCTATCCATTGCCCGACATTGGCTCTCTGACGAAAGTGAACCGGATCGACCAGATTAAAGCTGCCACTCCAGGCGATCTCATCGTCAATCACGAGAATTTTGCGATGGTTGCGGATATCAACCCGTTCAAAGAGCATCCTCAAAAGGCCAACCGGCATGGAGCCTGTCACACTGATGCCTTCCAGACGGAAACGTCTTGCCCACTCACCGCGAAGAAACTGTCGGCTACCCACCGCATCAAGTATTACCATGCAGTCAACGCCACGTCGTGAGGCTCTGATCAGGGCCTCTGCCAAAACCTTGATTCGCCCCTTGGGCTCACAGATATAGAACTCCAGAACAATGCTGTGCCTGGCTTTCTCTATATCCTGTAACAGGCCATGAAGGATCGCATCGGTTTCATGAAACAACTGAAGCTTGCTGCAGGGCAACACCGGAATGCCCAAAGTCTGCTCCGCCAGCTTGTAGATCCCCGTGTGAGGGGTATTGGAGGGACACTCGAGCTGCCTCTGGGTGATCACTCTCGACAGGTGACTGGACCACTGTTCATAGTCGGGATAGAGGCTTTCCAGACGTCGGTGCCTTCTTTTTCCAAGACGTCTTGAGCCAAACAAAAGGTAAAAGAAGAAACCGGCTATCGGCAGAATGAACAGCAACAATATCCAGGCCAGTGTCACACCTACTGGCCTGCGCTGCATAATGATGTGTATTCCAAAGGCTATGATCAGGGCAAGATAGATTCCCCCGAACAATGCACTGAGCCAACTGCTGTCCATTCAAATACTCGGGCGACGTTATTCTTGCCAAAACCAGTTATGAGACTCCGGGACGAGGAGCCTGTCGGACTATCTATAATAACGTTAATCTGTCACTTGCGCAGAAAAACCTTTTAAAACAGCAAGTGTCCGTAATCATCCCACATGAGCTTGCCGGTCATAACCAGTGAAATAATGACGATCATGGGACGAATAATCTGCTGACCACGCTTCACAACCATTCTTGATCCCAGTCGGGCACCGATGAACTGGCCAACCAGCATGATTCCCCCTACAGCCCAGACAACCTGACCACCCAATATAAAGAACAGCAGGGAGGCTACATTACTGGTACAGTTCAGAACCTTGGTGTGAGCCGTTGCCATGACCAGGGAATAACCAAGGAGACTGACGAAGGCTATGGCGAAGAAAGAGCCCGTACCCGGCCCAAAGAAGCCATCATAAAAGCCAATCCCCAGCCCTGCTGTGCAGGCAAAAGCCGTCAGGCTCATTCTGGCAGTAGCAGCCCCGGCAATTCGGGCACTGGGGGAAATAATGAAGTAAGCAGCTATACCCAACAACAGGAAGGGAATGGTCTGCCTCAACACCGAAGCATCAATCATCTGCACCAGAATCGCGCCTGCAGCGCTGCCAACAAAGGTCATGAAAATGGCGAAGCGCATTTCCCTGAGATTCACCAGACCTCTTCGAACAAAATAGACACTGGCAGAGAAAGAGCCGCCTGTGGACTGTAATTTGTTAGTCGCCAGAGCCTGTGCCGGGGAAAGCCCCACCGCCAGAAGTGCAGGAACTGTAATCAATCCGCCACCGCCCGCAACAGAATCAACAAAACCAGCCAGAACCGCAACAAGAAACAGCAAAAGCCCCCAATCAAGGGTGAGTACAAAATCCAAAACAGGCCTCAACTTTATGGAGTGTCAGGTTAGTAATCTCTCAGAAACTAACGCAAATGTTTATTCTTTAATGACGAAATTTGTTTTTTCACGGAATTATCTTGATGTTTTGGGTCTTCGACTATTTGCAATGACAACAGATGGACACTCAGACACATCACTTCATGTTCAATGTGACATACGATAACCCAAATAAATCAGACCACCCAGCTCAAAACAAGTTGGGCATAATTTAAACCGGTAAACATTGATACTCTCTGAAAACACCAAAAACGAAAAAGCCCGACGGGTTTTAGTCGGGCTTTAGAAAGATGGCTGGGGTGGAGGGATTCGAACCCCCGCATGGCAGGATCAAAACCTGCTGCCTTACCGCTTGGCGACACCCCAGCAAATACGAAATGTTTTATCGGGTGAGGACATTCCGTGGACACTCTCGACCCTACGTTAACAGTCGCCTACACGCAAACTGCTCAATAATGGTAGCTAGGGGCAGATTCGAACTGCCGACCCCAGCATTATGAGTGCTGTGCTCTAACCAACTGAGCTACCTAGCCGCCGAAAGATGGTGCGCATTGTCAGGATTTAACACTGTCCTGTCAACTGTTTAAGCGGCTTTTTTGGGCACCTTCAGAAAACCCCTATCGCTGTTTCGTATTTTTAAAGACACTGAATTTTGCCTTATTCAAAATCCTTTCATTTTCTCGAAACGCACGGTCAGCGCATCCATTCACACCTGTCTGAATAAGATCAATGTCAATAGCAACATTCAATAGCTCTTTCCAGAACGTTATATGCTGACAACACCCGATATAAAAGACAGGGCTAACTGAACAAGCCGCCCCGCTTGAATCAGACGTTGAAACGAAAATGCATCACATCGCCATCTTTAACGATATAGTCCTTGCCTTCAACTCTCAAACGACCGGCTTCCTTGGCACCCTGCTCACCGTTGTACTGAACGAACTCATCATAAGCCGTCACTTCAGCACGAATAAATCCACGCTCAAAGTCAGTGTGGATCACACCTGCGGCCTGAGGTGCCGTGGCACCGATCTTCACGGTCCAGGCGCGAACCTCTTTAACTCCCGCAGTGAAGTAAGTCTGCAGTCCAAGCAGTTCATAACCACCACGAATCACACGATCCAGGCCCGGCTCTTCCATACCCAGATCGGCCAGAAATTCATCCCGCTCTTCGTCTTCGAGTTCAGCGATCTCAGCTTCCAGCTTGTTGCAGACAGTCACTACAACGGAACCCTCGCTCTGAGCAATGTCACGGACAACATCAAGGTAAGGATTATCTTCAAAGCCATCTTCATCGACGTTGGCAATGTACATGGTGGGTTTCGTAGTAAGAAGATGGAAGGTTTTAGTCAGCTTTTGCTCTTCGTCAGTCATATCCAGAGAACGAACAGGACGACCCTCTTCCAGATGAGGAACAATTCTTTCCAGCAGGGCTTTCTGGGCTTTTGCATCCTTGTCGCCACTCTTGGCTACACGGGTTACACGCTGCAGCTGCTTTTCACAACTTTCCAGGTCGGCCATGGCCAGCTCGATATTGATAATGCCAATATCCGCCGCCGGATCGATCTTGTTGGCCACATGGATAACGTTGTCATTCTCAAAGCAACGAACCACGTGGGCAATAGCATCTGTCTCACGAATATTAGCCAGGAATTTGTTGCCCAAACCTTCACCCTTGGAGGCACCTTCTACCAGGCCAGCAATATCGACAAATTCCATAGTAGTGGGCAACACACGCTCAGGCTTAACAATTTCAGCCAGCCTGTTCAGACGAGGATCGGGCATAGCCACGACACCCGAATTTGGTTCAATAGTACAGAAAGGAAAGTTTTCTGCATCAATCCCTGCCTTGGTCAAAGCATTGAACAGTGTTGATTTGCCGACGTTGGGCAGACCAACGATGCCACATTTAAAGCCCATAAAAAGTTACCAGGGGAAATTCAAAAAATTTGGGGAACGATTATAAAGCCCGACCTGAATTGACACCAGTATTATGCCTGACTGTTGCTCCCGGATTTATACTAACCCAAACTAACGAGATTCCTACGTCAGCATAACAGCAGCTGGCATGCAGACAATCTCACAGAAAGCTTTGAAAAAATAACCAGAGCCATGAATCCAAATCACAGTTTCTGCAGTATAGGTATGCAATAGCAGACGGGAATCTCGCTCTTTCGTTCACATCAGCCAAATCTAAATCAAAGAATAATGATGGGCCACGAGCTTAATCTGATACAAAAGACAACATTAATACTTGTGTGCAAGAAACCAACCTTACGTCAGGGAAAACAGCGTCTCGCTGCTGACATAGGGACTGAAGAGGCTCTGACTGTTGCTCAACACCTGCTTGCTTGCGCGCTGGAAGATTTATCAGAGTGGCCAGGCCAAAAGGTAATTGCCCCCTCTCATGAAAGCGACTGTGTCTGGGCCAGTCAGCTTCTGGAAGACGAGCACGCCCTGATAGTACCCCAAGGCTCAGGTAACCTCGGTGCGAGACTGAATCACATCGACAATGAACTGAGACGCCAGGGAAAAGAAAGCCTCATCTATATCGGCAGTGACTCTCCGACACTCAGCTTCAGGCACCTCTCGGACGCAGCACAAAGACTCAAGACATACGACACAGTATTCAGCAAGGCCAGTGATGGCGGTGTCACCATCATGGCAAACCGAACTCATTGGCCTGACCTTTCAAACCTGCCCTGGAGCACAGAATCTCTGGAAGCTTCACTGGCCAAACTTTGTCGTCAATCATGCTTATCCGTCGGCTATGCTCTTTCTGGTCAGGATGTTGATCATTCAGAGGATTTGCTCGGAGTTTTCCCCGAACTGAATAGTGACAACCGACCTGCCCGAAGGGCACTGGCAAAACACATTAGAACTGTTTTCAAACAAGGAGACACCCCTCATGCATGAAACAGTACAGAATTACTATGGCAAGACCCTTCAGGGCAGCAACGACCTCCAGACCAATGCCTGCTGCACAGATACAGCCATGCCAGGCCATCTGAAAAGCGCTCTTGCCAACATACATGACGAGGTTCTGAGCCATTATTACGGCTGCGGACTGGTCTGCCCTGAGCAACTACAGGGCGCCAGAATACTGGATCTTGGCTCCGGATCGGGTCGTGACTGTTATGCTCTGGCTCAGATGGTAGGAGAGCAGGGTTATGTCGTCGGTGTCGACATGACAGACGAACAGCTTGCCATAGCCAACCGACATGTCGAATACCACCGGGAAAAATTCGGCTATTCAAAAGCCAACACAGAGTTCCTTAAAGGCTATATTGAGAAGCTGGATCAACTGAGCCTTGAAGAAAACAGCTTCGACATGATCATTTCAAACTGCGTAATCAACCTTTCTCCGGACAAGGAAGCGGTACTCAGGGAAGCCTGGCGTCTGCTAAAATCAGGCGGCGAACTCTACTTCTCTGACGTCTATTCTGATCGCCGCATTCCCGCTGAACTGGTTAATGATCCGGTTCTTTATGGAGAATGTCTGAGTGGCGCTCTTTATTGGAATGACTTTTTGAATCTGGCTAAAAAGGCCGGTTTCACGGATCCCAGGCTTGTGGAAGACAAGCCTGTCACCATCAATAATAGTGAGATAGAAGCCAGAGTAGGTAACATCCGGTTTTTCTCTGCGACTTATCGATTGTTCAAACTACCAGAACTGGAAAGTCATTGTGAGGATTATGGGCAGGCTGTGATCTATAAAGGCACGATTGATCACCACCCCGACACCTTCTATCTGGATGGACATCATCCCATTACCCAAGGCAAGGTTTTCCCGGTTTGCGGCAACACCTGGAGAATGTTGCACGACACAAGATTCCGTGAACACTTTGAATTCATTGGCAACTTCAGCACCCACTATGGCATTTTTGATGACTGCGGAATTTCATTGCCCTTCTCATCTTCGACCAATGAGAACACAGGAAGTAATGGATCATGCTGCTAACCGATACACCTCCAAACGCTAAAAGCCAGAATTGGCACTTTACGCCTGATGGCAGCCCCAGAGGCTATATCAAACCCCATCAATTGAAAGAGCTTTGGTTTCATACCGGAACCCGCTGCAATCTTTCCTGTAGCTTTTGTCTGGAAGGTTCAAGTCCGGCCAGCAAGAGGCTGGATGCCCCCACTCTCAAAGAAGTAAAACCATATATTGATGAAGCACTTGAGCTGGGTGTTGAACAGTTCTCACTTACCGGAGGTGAGCCTTTTGTC
>NZ_JAHHPN010000224.1:0-2370 GCF_024606325.1 Endozoicomonas sp. ONNA1 | reverse complement strand
TATGGCCTCAGGTCCAATGGGTCATGGATAAAAAAAGCCATCATTTCTCACGGGCTTGTGATCACCTCGGCCAAATTCAGCCCCGATGGCCGAAATGTGTTGACCGTTTGTGCAGATCACACGGTGAGAATCACTGAACTGTGGAGGGGCGATTGATGATCGAATGAGCGTAGTTTTGCAAAGAACCCATCAAAAAACAGCGTTATATCGAAAGCCCGATGGCAATGTTTGCAGTGAGCATCAGTGAAAAAGTTTCCTTCTATCATTATTTTCCCGGATCAGGGTGTTGCTGTTGCTTAGTTCCATTGATCTCAATTTTCTGAACTTTCAGTCCAAAACCGGTTCTAAACGTTGAATTAATGCTAAATGTCCTTTCAAACCGAGGATAAATAGTGACTTTGAAGCTTTGAAGAAATCAGGCATGGACCCTTTGAAAAACAATGACAGCATTGTCGACTCACACTTGCCAACATCTGAGCGGCCTCGACCGGAGGAAGCACTGACGGGGGTCAGTGTTGGCAGGGAGGTTACTGTCAATGAGAACAATAAATCTTTATTACTCGATTTGCCCTATGTACCAAAATCTATGATTATTCGCTGCTTGGGTTTTCGAGAGATTACCCGGCTGGCAGAGGTATGCATATATCTTCGTGATCTTGTTAAAAGCGATAAAGCGCTGGAAAGAGCGTGGTATCGCCAGTTTCCATCACCATACCAATATCAACTAAAGACCATCGTTACGGCAAAAGATAAACAACAACTCCGCTATTGGTTGAGGCCATTTGCAAATAAGGACACTGTCGAGTCACTCATAAAAGATCAAAATTGTGCTTATTTTCCTGCTCTGCTGCTCTTCAACCACAGAAAACTGATGTTTCAATGTCAAAAATTCAAGCTAGTGGAAAAAGCCGAAATTATCCATAGTCAAACTATCAGTGTTGCCACCTTCAGTGCCGGTAGCCGTGATCTGGCCACCGTCAGTCACGATAAAAAAGTGAGAATCTATGGTCAGGAGGACGATGGATCATGGCAATCAAAAGCCACGATCACCCATAATGATTGGATCAGATCAGCCACCTTCAGCGCCGATGGCCGCCATCTGGTCACCGCCAGCCACGATAAAACAGCGAGCATCTACGGTCAGAAGGACGATGGATCATGGGAATCAGTAACCACCATTACCCATAATAACTGGGTCATTTCAGCCACCTTCAGTGCCGATGGCCGTCATCTGGTCACCGCCAGTCACGATAAAAGAGTGAGAATCTATGGTCAGGAGGACGATGGATCGTGGGAAGTAAAAGCCACCATTTCCCATGACAGATTCGTCACTGCCGCCACTTTCAGTCCCGATGGTCGCCATGTGGTGACCATCAGTGGGGATAGCATAGTGAAAATTCGTAGTCAGGAGGATGATGGATCATGGCGAGAAGAGCACACTATTCATGCAGGTTTTATCGTTTCGGCCAGGCTCAGCCCCGATAACCGACATCTGGCGCTATGTGGTGCAGATTACGCAGTAAAAATCTATGGGCAGGAGGCTGCTGGACCATGGGTAGAAAAAGACACCATCAAACACCAGCGCACACTTACCTCAATTCACTTCAGCGCCGATAGCCGCCATCTGGTCACCGCCAGTAAGGATCACACGGCGAAAATCTCTGACCTGCAAGACGATGGATCATGGAAAGAAATGACCACTATTCGGCATGATAATCGAGTTTACTCAGCCAACTTCAGCGCCGATTGCCGCCATGTGGTGAGCGCCAGTGAAGATAACACAGTGAAAATCTACAGCCTGAAGGGCACTGCATTATGGGAAGAAAAAGCCTGCATTTGCCACAAGGGGGCGGTCACCTCAGCCAACTTCAGCACCGATAGTCAAAATCTGGTGACTGCCAGTGAAGATAACACTGCGAAAATCTATGGTTTGCAGGCCAATGAGTCATGGCTGGAAAAAGCCACCATTCAACACAAGAAAGCAGTCACCTCAGCCAACTTCAGCACCGATGGCCAAAATGTAATGACCGTCAGTGAAGATAAAACGGTGAGAATCACCGAACTATGGAGGAGTGATTAAAAAAACAGTGTTATTTTTATGAACTTTTACTCTAAAACCGGTTCTAACCGTTTGAATCAATTTTAAATGTCCTTTCAAACCGTGGATAAATAATGACTTTGGAGCCTTGAGAGAAGCAGGTATGGGCCCTTTGAAAAACAATTCCAGCATTGACAGCTTACCCTTGCCAACACCGGAGCAGCCTCGATTGGAGGAAGCACCGACGGGTGTCAGTGCAGGCAGAGACGTTACTGTATATAACAACAATCAATGTTTATTACTCGATTTGCCCGTTGAACTAGAATCTGTGC
>NZ_JAHHPN010000223.1:0-1451 GCF_024606325.1 Endozoicomonas sp. ONNA1 | reverse complement strand
GATTTTGATTCCTGGCTCATCCACTGGAAAAATAGAAAAAACTTTCATACTGCTGCCGGCTAACAGCTATTAGATCTCAAGCAAGTGATATCAGATATTACACTCACACGCGGCATATCCCCCTAAATCAGGGAAAATTAACTCACTTGAGATATATCCCAACTTTTCAACCTATCGAAAAGTCATTATTTATCAAAAGCCTACAGGCCATTCTACCCACTGCCCCAAATAGGCCGCAAGTGAGTTATTTGCATTTTTGGTATTTTCTTCAATAATACTGTACAAAATAACAGTTGTTGAATTTGCCATGCCATCTCCTTTTATGACTGAAGTACGCAACACTCTCAGAGTGAAGCGCTATAGCTATAAAACTGAGCAGTCCTATTGTTACTGGATCAAGTACTTCATTCGCTACCAACACATGAAGCACCCACAGGATTTAGGGCCTGATCATGTCAGACAGTTTTTGACTTATCTTGCCGTTCAGCGTCGGGTTGCGACTTCAACGCAAAACCAGGCATTGAATGCTCTGAACTTTTTATACAAACAAGTTTTAGCTAGACCTTTGGGGGATGTCAGCAATCTGGTCAAAGCCAAAAAGGCCACAAAGATTCCTGTGGTGTTTGAACGGCACGAAGTGAATGCCATTTTCACAGTGATCAGCCCTACACACAAGTTACCGGTTCAACTGATGTATGGCTCCGGGTTGCGGCTAATGGAGTGCCTTCGTTTGCGTATTAAGGATATTGACTTCAACCGTATGGCCATTATTGTTCGCAGTGGTAAAGGCAATAAGGATCGGGTAACCATCTTGCCAGACCTGCTTATTCCTGAGCTAAAAGCTCGCATAAGCGAGGTTCGCCTTCTCCATACCATGGATAAAGAGGCCGGTTTTGGTGAAGTATGGATGCCGGATTCTCTGGCAACAAAATACCCATCTGAGGCAAAAAGCCTGCATTGGCAGTATCTGTTTTGTTCTCACAAGCGTTCAATCGATCCAAGAGATGGCCGCGAGCGACGCCATCATATTGATGACAGTACTTTGCAAAGAGCGGTAAAACGAGCCATTGAGTTATCCGGTATAGAAAAGAAAGGTAGCTGCCATACTTTCCGACATTCTTTTGCCACCCATTTACTTGATGATGGCTACGATATACGAACGGTTCAGGAGCTTCTTGGACACAGAGACCTGAAGACAACCCAGATCTACACTCATGTTCTAAACCGTGGTGGTCATGCAGTAAAGAGTCCTTTGTGCAAAATATGAGTGGCACGCTACCGCCCGAGGTGTTTCCCGAAACGGCTGAAGAGCACCTACTCACTGGCTCAACAGTTTCCTGCCTGTCTGGCTGAATAGATTCTATTGAGCGACATTGTGCCACTATTACTTATTGAAGGATAGGTAGTAGTGCTTATTTTTGGCTGCCTTATATTTTCCGTGATCCATTCAT
>NZ_JAHHPN010000222.1:0-4044 GCF_024606325.1 Endozoicomonas sp. ONNA1 | reverse complement strand
TGCAGTCTGAGAGTCTTGAAGAGTCTGGGGCTGCCATAGCGACCTTTATATTTTTTAAACAGGGCAGTAATTCGCTTTAACAGCTTCACGTCAGACTGCTGTCGGATACCAGGGGTTCTGATATTCCAGGCATATAAACCACTCCTGGATACATTGAACCTCTGACAAAGCCTCTGAACGCCAAAGCGATCCTTAAAGCGGGCTATGAACGAGAATTTTTCCTGCGTTGTTCCGCAAGGAACCTTTGCCATTTTTTTAGCAGGTCATTCTCCAGTTCAAGTTCGGCAATCCGTTCTTTCAACTGGCGCAGCTGGCCTTGCTCGGAATGTACATCAGATGGAGTTGACTTAACTTTGCGCTCATCAGCCACGAGCTGTCTCTCAAAATATTCCTTGCGCCAACGAAACAACATATAGGGATGAATGTCGAGAGCTCAACGACATCCTTTACCATTTTGTTGAGTCCAATGGTCATTCTAACAGGCGACACTTTAAATACGCTGGTGTACTGGCGAGTTTTTTCCCAGTTTGATAAGCAGGCACGTGGTCACCGTTTCAGTTAGATTTGAGTGTCCACTAAAACGGGGGAGATTCACATCCCTTTGACTGAACTTGTTAGCCGTTTTTCCCCGATATTTCGTGCAGAGCAGCCAATGCGGCTTGCGCCTTTTCCGATTGAACAAAAACATGATCATGAAAATATGCTGCAATTACATTCGCACTGATACCTTTTGACGCAAGTTTGTTTGATATTATTGCAGTTAACCCAACAGCCTCTAAGCTTGAATGCACAGTTAAAGTGATTTGCTTGTAGGTATTTTCAAAACTAATGTCAGCATTTTCTGCAGAGCTTTTGGATAAAACCAATGTTAAGCCCTCTAATTCAGTGAAAGTAGCAAGTGGATTTAAGTATATATTCGGACAGTTGACCTGTTACATTGCAAAATACAAACTCACCTTCAACTAACACAGGACTCATACTTTCCAGAAGTCTTTCAAGATCTACTATTCCTGTCATTACGATACATCTCGATGTTGTTATGACGGCTAACCTGCATATTGCACGATAAAGAAGAAGGGCGAGATGGTTTTTTTATAATTCAGTTGCTTACACCGACAATAACTACCAAATCGCCCATGACAAATTGTACCTCCAATATCGCTCATTTTCCACGCTGTAAATCACGACAGGTTCAGGCTGATTTTACTGGTGGCGACATCACCTCCAACGCCGGGGAGCTTTTGCTCCGACAACTTGATAGGAAACTTCAGTTATCGAAAGCTCTTGCCAAAATCATCAACGATCCGAGAGACACTGCCCGCTGCCTGCACAAAACGGAAACCGTCGTCAAACAGCGCCTATATGTTCTGGTTTTGGGCTACGAAGATCTGAATGATCACCAACAGCTTCGCTATGACTTGGCTCTGCAAACAGCTACAGATTCTGAGCATCAACTGGCCAGTCAATCAACGCTCTGCCGCTTTGAAAAGCACGCAAACGGGGAACAGGCTGTCCAGATGCATGAGATTCTCATTGAGCAGTTTCTTGCTTCATTCCGCAAGCCGCCCAAAAAAAATCTTGTTCCGGGGTGACAGCGGCTTTTGTCGGTCTCAGATATTAAGCTGGTGCGAGCGGAGCAACGTCGATTACATCGCAGGCATTGGCACAAATAGTCGATTAAATGCGTTGTCGCTGGATGTTCGACATCGGGCTGCCATGGGCTTCAAGGAAACCAGAGAGAAACAGCGTTGTTTCGCCACGCTCAGCTACGCAGCCAAGAGCTGGAAAAAGCGAGAGCGTAAAGTAGATGTAAAAGCTGAGTTCACAATCAAGGCAGACAATACACGGTATGTTGTTACTAACCTGAAGGGTTCTGCTAAATGGCTATACGACAGATGCTACTGTATGCGTGGTGACATGGAAAACCGATAAAAGAACAGTAATGGTTGTTCTCTGACCGCACCGGTTGCCATAAATGGTGGTCAAACCAGTTTCGTTTACTGATGTCTGGAATGGCCTATGTACTGCTGGAATACTTAAGAAGCGGTTACCACAAGCGCACGAAATTTGCTCGTGCCCAGATGCCTACATTGCGTAACCAGTTGTTGAAAATAGGTGCCGTGACTGTCCGCAACACTCGTCGGACCAGCATCCATATGAGCAGCAGCTTTCCCGATCAAAAGCTGTTTCTGGAACTGACGAGGAAGCTGGTTCCTGGATAACGGGGAATGTGCTGTTCCCGGCACGGAATAAACAATGGGGTAAGGGGGAGTTATGTCTGAATTTTGAAAAAATGGCTTTTAAAGGCTGAAAGCTTCCAAAATGACTGCCCGACAGAAACTGATGGACTAAACGTCAGCAGTTCAGACGTGGTGATGCAATATGCAGGTTAGGCGTGATTTGCACTTAGCAGGATTTTTAGTGGACACCGAGCAAGAGACCTTTAACACTCAAATCTTCATCAAGATCAGGCCAATGGATACCATCCCCCTCGCCAAGCAACTCCCAATTGTTGAGTTGTTGTTTGGTTCCATTTGAAAGAGATGGAAACCAAGAGATTGGTACGAGTATAACTCTGCCATCAACCAAGCTAACAATTAGCTCAGATTCAGAAAATTTAACATCTTGAGCTAATGGGTGCACCTCAACCTTTAAAGTATTCATTCCATGCCTCCAAGAATTTATCTTAATTTTTATCTACATGCTTTTGAAGCTCCCTTATCTCTTTGGCAGAGAATCTTGTTGAGCTTGCGAGCATGACAGGTTTTAAACAGAATTTTGCGAGAGCTTTGTCACGCTGAATATGAATATGGGCAGGTTCTCCATTTTCATTGGAGTAGAAGAAAAACCTGTATGGCCCGATTCTTAAAATAGTTGGCAATCTGAGCACTCCCATGGTTAGATCATTTAGAAAACAAAATATTGATGTTCGTCTGAGATCACATGATTATGAGTCATAAGATAGCTGATTCGTTCAATTTTTTCGATTTTTGTTTTAGCGCCTAACGCCTGGTTCGGCCGCCGCCGAAGGCGTTCGGGTGGAGTGGCGAAGCCACTGAACGAACTGAAACCATTTGTTATGTTACTATAATTCGATGCTTAAAGTTTAAGGGGTTTCCAATGCGTAAAAGTATCCTATCTTTAGCAATGGTTTTTATTTTGAACTCTTTTGTTTTGAACTCATACGGTATTGAAATATTTCTTAAAAATGGAAATATTGCTATAAAAGATATTAATTTTTTAAAGGTTATTACGCCTACTGATTTGCGCTTACAGTCAATAACTAATTTAACCATAAATGATTCTTTTTATAATCCATCTCATGGCTATATTACAAATATTGCAGTAACAACAGAAGATAGTTCTGATATTATTTTTCAAGTTAATGGAGAAGGTGTTGTTTCCGAAGGGTGTCAATATTCCTCTTGCGAACAAAGTACAGCTTCCTCAATAGCAGAACCTAATTATTTTGCAGGCGCATGTGAATATCCATCTAACAGGAAGGAAGAGACTTCTTTACTTGGTGCGAAAGATCGATATAAAAGAGTAAAAACCATTAAAGCATCGCCTTTCATATGTTCTTGTTGCAAAGAAAAGAAAACTAGCAAGAATACATTCAGAGCAGATGAAGAGATTATATGCAATGCATGCTATGGAGAAAAAATTAGTAAAGAGTGACTACTTTGTGCAACATAGCCGCAAAGCTGAGGGGCAGCGTAGCGGTCCCCGTCAAGTGAGTTGTTAGGTGGCGTGGTTATTGGCGGGAGAGTAAGGCTTGGAGCATTTCTTTGATAGCGGCAATATCAGAACCTTGCTGGTCAAGGCGCTTATCTTGCTGGTCAAACCGTTCGCTGGTTTCTTTGCTCTGTTGGTCAAATCTCTGGTGCATCTCACTACGGGTTTGACCAAGGCCGTCAACTACGTCAGTCAGGGTATTACGGATATGATCAATCTCTGTCGACTGAGGTTTGGATTTCGCACCCATGGGTTACTCCTTAATAAAATGTCAAAGAGGAACAGCATAGCAGAGACTGGCACAAAGAC
>NZ_JAHHPN010000221.1:0-4309 GCF_024606325.1 Endozoicomonas sp. ONNA1 | reverse complement strand
GCCTGTTTAGAGCTGACGTTTGATTAATTAATTGCTCCGAGAGCCTGACTGATAATAGCACCATTACTAAATAAAATTAGGAACAGGCTTGCTAGATTGATTTAAGATAAACAGTTTTTACTGATGTTTAGACCCTAAAACCACCATTAAGTTTACTGAACTCTCTGGTTATTATTTCTTTGTGGATGGATGGCTTTGCTCTTGCACAGACATGTATAAAGAATGGCGATGCTATATCTTTATGCTTTGGCAGCAGCCGGAAGAGCGAGCCTTGAAAAGGCCCTTGATGTGCAATGAAATGGAACGGGTTATGAAACTGATGAGCTGTAAATCGATTTAAGGGCTGAAACGGAGCAACCCGCGATTCCGGCCAGAATCGACCTGTCATTCCCGATAAGTTACGCCTGTGTCACAACAGCCTGTGATATCATCAAACTATCAGGGGTTATTTTTTTTATTGAGTTTTTTAGCCAACCCTGTGAGATTTGATATTTGCTTGCCTGGCATGGTTTTAAGCATATTTGATAATTGTTCGGCATCAAATTTGAGAGTGTAGCTTTTTGCGGCAGCTTGAATATAAATATTCTTCTTACTAGAACCTGTCATTACTAATACAGCTCTGAAGCCCATAGTGGGAAATGCTTCATTTTTATTAATGAGTCTGGTCAGCGATATAAAATCAGAAATTTGTTTCTGTAATATTTTTTTCTCGTTAAAGTCTGCCCCAACAAGGTATAATGCGGGAGTTGATTCCCGATAGCCTGCCAGCCTCGCTTCGGATTGTTCAAGAATCCATTCGGATGAAAACATGTTTTTATAATCATCCAACATTGAGCTTTCATCATTGCTTTGAGCTGTGCGTTCGGCATTAAGCGTTGAGTGTTGGGTATCAGCAGGTTGGCAAATATCGTTCGATGTAAGGCATTTGAGAGTAGCCGCTTTGTGGCTAAAAGAATACACATATACAGCCTCAATATCAGCAGCTTTTATTAGTTCCTGATTAAGATTAGGATCACCTATTGATAACTCAATCATTTGGTCTTTTATTACGGAAAAGATTTTATTTATCTCATCCAGTTCATCTTCAGAAAGAGCATTAATATTTATACTCCCCCTACTTAAAGTGAATAATCTGTACTCATAGTCTTCAGGAAAAGTTTCCCCATCTGAATGCTCCAGCTCTTTGATGATTGTTTTTTCTAAGCTGGAAGTTCGATACAGTGTTTCTATGCCTGCCCCTCTATTTATAAGTTGAGGCAATGATTGAGGCAAAGGTTGCTGCGTAAATTGATCCACTTCCAACTCCGTCTCAGTCTTTTTTGGTTGATTATCTGGTACCAATCCAAAAAAACAATGATAAAGATATACTACTGATACTGCTATGATAATATTTGTTACCATGTCATCTAGCCTCCCGTTTTGTACACTTGTTTAGAGCTAGCGTTTCATTAGAGTGATAGCTCCGGGAGCCTTAACGATAATAACGCCGTTACTAAATTTAATGAGGAGTAACCTTCTTCCAGCATTTTAAGATAAACAGTTTTCATTGACGTTTGTGAGCCTGAAACCACAATTAATTTCATTGAATTTCCTGCTTATTATTTCTTTTTGGATGGATAGCTTCGCTCTTGCAAAAAAATATATACAAAGAATTGCGATGCTATTGAAAGATGAATCACAGAGATACTGAAGCATCCCATGTCATTGGTGATTGACGCTCCAGTGTAGTCGAGTTCTCGTAAAAAGGTAGTATCAGAGCCAGTCAGTCAGCATCACACCAATGCTGAGCCGGTTCACACTGGCATTGTAATCAATCAGGCTTTCTCCATAGCCATTAAAATATTGGACATAACCCCGGAAACGGTCACTAAGAGGGAAGGACCAGCCCAGTTGCACCGCACCTTTGTTATCAGAAGACCGCAGGTTGTTTCTGAGCATCATGGATATCTGGTATTCATCCAGTTTATAGCCAAAATGAAGCTCACCATGTCCCATGTACTTTTCAATATCCGGGTTATCATCCCCCTCCGTATCATTCGGGTTATTTGGGTCTTTTTCAGGTTCGGGAATCCGATACCAGGGCTTGAAGCTCACGTAAAAATTGCCCTTTTCCAGCAGGAAATTCAGGTAAACTCGATTCCAGCTTCGGGAAAGGCCGCCCGACCGACCATTGGATTGATGAGACAGACCGGCCACTACCGCCCACAAATCCATACCCAATACCGAACGATCGACCGGAAGTACCGCAAAGACTTCCGGTTCGTGGTTCGTTTCCCTGAATGGCGCAGAGTTGTTGTTGTAGGCCTGCCACCAGGAGGTGTTAGTGTAGGCTACATAGACATTACCGTAACCGTTCCATAAACCCTCCCAGACAGGCGCTTTCAGACTCAGCTGAAACTTGATTTCGGTTGATGTCAGTTCCTCACCTATTGCTTTGTAAGGCTCCTTGTTAACGTGACTGTTCCAGGAAACCGGAAGCACATAATTGGGACGATGGGGAGTTATCACAAAACGATTATCAAACGCCTGACGTTCACCTTTAACTCGTTCATCAAAAGCACTTTCCTCTGTCTCCCGGACCCTATCAGAATCATCAACCACCAGAGGCAGTGCCTCTTCTTCGTGGGGTTTGCCGCAAACAGCCCTTATCTCCGCCATGGTGGTCTGACCATCGGCTTCCATAGCCTGTTTCAGGAGGCACTGTTCATGGGGAGTTGATGACAAAGCCAAAGCCGGCGACAGACTCAGGACCAAACCTGCAACCCAAAAAGGCCCTTGTTTGATTGAGACAAGCGTCACATTATTATCCATAGTTGAAACTCTTTTTCTTCCTAACGAGCGCAACGGGCTGAAATGCCGGTGAGAGTCTGCGCTCATCACAGGGCAACCTAAAGCTTTAACGAATGCTCGAACATAAATCCCCGGCTCTGCAATCTCAACCTTTTTCCGTTGGTGTTGTATCAAGACATTCCGTTTTTGCCATATCGAAGTCAGGCCAGGGAATCAGAACAGCTATCAGACTGATGGTACCGATGACCGCCAGATAGTATGCGGGCCCTAATGCAGTACCGGTCATTTGTACGATCAGTGTCGAACTCAAAGGAGCAAGCCCGCCAAAAATGGCAAAGCCAAAATTGTATGAGGTAGCAATGCCTGTGTAGCGAACTTCTGTTGGAAAAAAGCGGACAATAATAGGAGGAAGCAGACCTGAGGCGACCGCAGTAAATAATCCGCAGGTCATCATAATGTGCCGGACCTGAGGAGCCTCTGTAAGAAAATACTGGAAGGCTGGAAATGACAAAATAATCACAACCAGAGCCATAGAGATAGCCAGCAGCCTCTTGTTGACAATATCAGTCAAAATGCCTGCTAACAGCGACAGGGGCGAAAGAATAAAAAAAGCAACCGCCGTGCGCCAAGCCACATTAGCCTGTGGTAAACCCAGTATGGAAGAGAGGTAGCTTGACATATAGACCCCATAAACCGTTACCGTGGCACCGCAAAGCGCCATCAACAACAGACCACAGAGCAGCCCCTTCCGATGCTCTCGCAGTAATAGGATAAGGGGAATAGTTGACTGCTGACGGGCCTGATCCAGGGCAGCAAATAATCCGGACTCATTGAAGCGCTTGCGAATCTGATAGCTGACCAGCCCCAGCAGACCACCAATCCAAAAAGGGATTCTCCACCCCCACTGAGCCATAGTTTCCTGACCCAGCAGCATACTTAACAGACCATTGAGAAAAGTGCCCAGAGAGATGCCAATCATCAGGGCCAGAAATAGGATACCGATCATTAGCCCCTGTCGTTGCGGCGCACTTTCACTGAGAAAAGTGATGGCTCCCGGCAACTCTCCTCCAAGAGAAAACCCCTGGGTCAGCCTGAGCAGAACCAACGTCAGTGGAGCAATAACTCCAACCTCTTCATAAGTAGGTAAACAGCCCATCAGAGCAGTGGTCAAAGCCATGAGAAAAATGGTCAGAGTGAATGTTTTCTTGCGGCCAAACCGATCTCCGAGATGCCCGAAAAACAGGCCTCCCAGCGGTCTGGTCAGGTATCCTGTGGCAAAGACAGCATAGGTTCCCAGCAATGAGGACAGCTGATCCGAGGCAGGAAAAAAATGCTCCGCGATATAGCTTGCCATCAGGGCGTAGATCAGGAAATCATAAAGCTCCAGCATGCCTCCCATGGAGACGGCCAGAGCCAGCTTGTAATGCTCACTGGGTGCAGTAATGCAACGCGGCATAAGTCACTCTCTTGATTAAATCCGCAACGAGCGCAACACTCGCTGTTATGGATAAGGTTCAAG
>NZ_JAHHPN010000220.1:0-14547 GCF_024606325.1 Endozoicomonas sp. ONNA1 | reverse complement strand
GTACCATCAAGATCAGAGACAACAACGGGATACATGCATACCTCATCGGAGAGTGCGTTTTATCTGTATCCTGACACTAGCAGCCATGATAACACTGCTTTCTTGGCCTGCTGAATGACACAGTGATAACCAGATAAAACAGGTGTATTGGTCTCTAAATTATGCACATTGGTCTCACTTTCTGACAATAGCCGAATATACCAAAGATCATGAGTTAAGTATTCTCAGACTGCTATAACCAGCAGGGTTAGCCCTTAAGGAACATCAAAAGAAAGAAGCCGCTGGATAGCGGCTCCGGTAAGAGAGGATTATTCGAATGTTATCTCACCATCTGTGAGTGTTGCCATGATGACATCACCGGGAGAGTATTGACCGGACAGTATGGATTCTGCCAACGGATTCTCAATACTGCGCTGTATGGCCCGCTTCAATGGCCGGGCACCGTAGACAGGATCGAAACCCACTTCAGCCAGTTTCTTCATTACTTGATCAGAGACTTCCAGAGACAGACTGTTTTCAGCAAGACGTTTGTTCAGTCGGCTCAACTGAATAGCCGCAATACCTTCTATCTGCTTTTCAGTTAACGGATGGAAGACCACCAGCTCATCAACACGGTTGATAAATTCAGGTCTGAAGTGAGCTCCCACTACATCCATAAGCGTTGATTTTAGTGCTTCAAAATCTTCACCCTGCATGGTCTGAATGACATCAGAGCCGAGGTTGGAAGTCATAACAATAACAGTATTTTTAAAGTCTACCGTTCTTCCCTGACCGTCGGTTAAACGACCATCTTCCAATACTTGCAAGAGAATATTGAAAACATCAGGGTGAGCCTTTTCTACTTCATCCATCAACACCAACGAATAGGGTTTACGACGCACAGCCTCTGTCAGATACCCTCCCTCTTCATAACCCACATAGCCAGGAGGTGCTCCCAGCAGACGGGCAACAGAGTGTTTTTCCATAAATTCGGACATGTCGATGCGAACAATAGCGTCTTCTGTATCAAACAGAAATTCCGCCAACGCCTTGCACAACTCTGTCTTACCGACACCGGTTGGCCCAAGAAACATGAAGGAGCCATTAGGTCTATTGGGATCGGCCAGACCCGCTCTGGAACGGCGAACAGCGTTAGAAACAGCGACTACTGCTTCGTCTTGACCAATGACACGACCATGAAGTGCGTCTTCCATCTTCAAGAGTTTTTCACGCTCACCTTCGAGCATTTTGGCAACAGGAATCCCGGTCCAGCGGGATACGACTTCAGCAATCTCTTCATCCGTGACCCGATTGCGGAGCAGCTTGGTTTCTCCACCTGACTCAGCAGCGTCTGCTTCTGCCAGCTTCTTTTCCAGCTCAGGCAGCTGGCCATACTGAATTTCTGACATTTTGGCGAGGTCACCGGAACGCTGCGCCACCTCCAGAGCGATCAGCAGTTGCTCACGCTCTTCCCGTAACTTCTGAGATCCCTGCAGAACGACTTTTTCGGCCTTCCAGATGTCTTCAAGGTCTGAGTAATCTCTTTCAAGACGGCTCACTTCTTTGTCGAGCAGAGCAAGCCTCTCTCTGGATGCCTTATCGTCTTCTTTTTTGAGCGCTTCCTGTTCGATTTTCAACTGAATCAAGCGACGTTCCAAACGATCCATTTCTTCTGGCTTGGAATCCATCTCCATGCGGATACGACTGGCTGACTCATCAATCAGATCAATGGCCTTATCAGGCAGTTGTCTGTCAGTAATATAGCGCTGGGACAGTTTTACCGCAGCGACAATGGCCGGGTCGGTAATGTCAACACCATGATGAGCTTCATAACGCTCTTTCAGACCACGTAGAATAGCAATAGTGTCTTCTTCTGTAGGCTCATCCACCAGTACTTTCTGGAAACGACGCTCCAGCGCTGCATCTTTTTCAATATATTGCCGGTATTCATCCAGTGTCGTCGCACCAACACAATGTAGCTCTCCCCGGGCCAGAGCAGGCTTGAGCATATTACCAGCGTCCATAGCACCTTCTGCTTTACCGGCTCCTACCATGGTATGGAGTTCATCAATGAACAGGATGATCTGTCCCTCCTGTTTGGACAGCTCATTAAGTACCGACTTTAAACGCTCCTCAAATTCGCCCCTGAATTTGGCCCCGGCAATCAACGAGCCCATATCAAGCGACAAAAGCCTTTTACCCTTGATACCGTCAGGCACTTCGCCATTAATAATTCTTTGAGCCAGTCCTTCAACAATGGCGGTTTTGCCGATACCGGGCTCACCAATAATCACCGGATTATTTTTGGTACGCCGTTGCAACACCTGAACAATGCGTCTTATTTCGTCGTCCCGTCCAATGACAGGGTCCAGTTTGCCTGCTTCAGCCCGCTCAGTAAGATCAATGGTGTAAGTCGCCAGAGCATTGCGATTATCTTCCGCATTGGGATCATTGACCGCTTCGCCTCCCCTGAGATTGTTGATGGCATTTTCCAGAGCCTGCTGGCTTACCCCTTGCCCTTTCAGCACACTGGAAACGGACGAGTGCCCCTCCATCATCACCAGAAGAACGGTTTCACTGGAAATAAACTGATCCCCGCTTTTCTGGGCCTGCTTATCGGCCAGGTTAAGCAAACGGATGGTTTCCTGGGACGGTTGAATATCGCCGGTTGGATTATTGATGACTGGTACCTGATCCATTAGCTTCTCGAGCTCATCAACCAGCTGCTGCAAATTAAAACCCACCTGACTCAAAAGAGGCTTGATGGAACCACCCGGCTGATTCAGCAGCGCCAATAACAGGTGGACAGGTTCTATCTGATTGTGATCTTTACCCAGAGCCAGTGACTGAGCATCTGACAATGCGGATTGCAGCTTACTGGTGAGTCTGTCTGCTCGCATAGCTAGTTCTCCCGCGCTTTATTAATTGCCGACAGGGCGGCTTCTGTCATGTATATTGCGGCAGAATCGATCTTTTCAAGACTTGGCTTTCCCAGCCCTCCCGAAGTGGCTAATATCTTGGTGCCTGCTAGATTGAAGGGTTTTGATTTGATCCGAGATAACCTTCAATACTATGAAAAAATTATGGAACCCGCCCGCTCAACAGCATCGACCAACCCCATCTGATCCGTTATCTGCAACACTTTTTTTGATATTTGCCTTTATCATCACCCTTTCTCTTGAGGCAATGGCAGCGTCTGCCAACCCGGAAGACAGTCTCGTTGTCATTTTCAACGATCTGTCTTCGACAGGCTTTTGTCTTGGCGTTGTGACAGGAGAGAAAGAAATCACGACTACAGCCCTCTGCGCAAAAAACGGTGGGTTTGGCAACTACTCTATCTTCATCAGCCCGGAAGACCTCAGTTACTGGGAATATTTCACTCAACCTTACTGGCAATCAGAAAGAAACAAACAGGAACCCATTAGAGAGAACCAGATAGTAACCATCACTTTGGAACAGCGCCCGGAAAATACAAACATTGCCAAAGTTTCCAGGCGAGCAACCCCAATCAAGGCAACGCCTCTCTGGAAGTGTCTTGCTATGAACGGAGATTGGAACGATGCTCAGTGGAAATGGCAAATGTACCGGGTAAGACCTCTGAATCTTAGCACAGCAGCCTATACAGCCCCTCCCAAACAACTGCCCGAAAGTCTGAAGGTCTGGTACTTCGATAACACTGTTGCAATATTTGACCGGGATGGTGCCCTGATAGGCTTCTCCTATTGTCCGGAAGCTGCCTTCACCGCCCCTTCAGATGAATTCAGGATATACTCCGTTGACTATCAATCGGGAGAATATATAAACCATCAAGAATTCTAAAGCTGAATACAAACCACCAAAATGTCCCGACCGGATACCATCAGCCTTTACCTGGTTCAACACTTTTGCTTGTGTCACCTGCCAGGATAATTGTGACTTTCTCAGTCTTGGGTCGTGCACAGCAAAGCAGGAACTCACCTTCAGGGGGTGCAATGGAGATCTCACGATCGTAGAAAGTATCCCCTGCTACCAGCCGGGAGGCGCATGAATGACATACACCCATACGGCAAGCGTTAGGGGGTGTCAGGCCGTATTCTTCAGCCAGTTCCAGCAGTGAAAGATTGGGACCTGCATCCCATTTCGCAACAACCCCATCGGGTAAGAAAGTGACCTCAGCGGTTTCCACTACGGGCGGAGGCGGTGCTCCCGGTTCCGTTCCAAAGCTTTCGGTGTAGATCTGATGGGCGTTGGCTTTAAGTGCCAGCAGCGCTTCACGAACATGAGTTTGAAAAGTCTGTGGTCCACAGAGAAAGAACAGCAACTCATAGGGTGGCATATCTATCCGTTTATCACCGTCCATAATGTAAAGCCCGTCCAGCTTCTCAGCAATTATATCCTTCGTAAGATGGCCCTGATAATCGAAACGACCGGACGAAATGTCATTTTTGGTCGGTCGGGAAAAAATATGAATAACTTCGACATTGGGGAGTGCTCCTAGCTGATCCAATTCATCCCGGTGCGCCTGATGAATGCCATCCTGAACCGCGTGAAAGAAATATACAGGTGGGTAGTTTTTTACCGACGTGTGTGCTTTTAGCATGGCTAAAAGAGGGGTCAACCCAATCCCGCCAGCAAACAAAACCACGGGTTTTGGATTGCCGCGTGCAAGGGTAAACTGACCCATGGGGGAAGATACACGAAGGCTGTCTCCTACCGCTAGTGTCCCATGCATATATGCACTACCGGGCCCGCTGCGCGAGCGCTTAATGGTCATACGGTAGTGGTCAGGGTCATCCTGAAAGTCGCTAAGACTCCAGACTCGGGTGATTTCTTCTTCAGCCAGCGGTAATTTCACCGTCAGGAACTGGCCAGCCATTGCTCCTGCCAAGGGTGCCTCTCCATCTGGTGCTTCAAGCCAGACTGATTTTGTGTCTGGCGTCTCCTGACGGATGTCTTTAACCCTCAGTGCGCGAGAGCCTGACCAGCGACCTTTTGATAACTGCGCCCGATCTCGCTCCGCTGCGATTTTTGATGTTAAGAAGAAAGAAGACATCGGACTCAGGCCTTCAAGCTCTGACATCGCCTGCATCTGATCCAAGCTGGCTGTGCCCGCAAAAAGTGCTTTAGAGATGTTCAGCGCCAGAGTGCGTGGCTCTGATTTGGCTTCGACCTGTACTTGATCCCCGGCGACGATGGTACCTGTTTTAACTACATTCAGGTAAATGCCACTATGACCTGAGATTGCAAACTCCGGAATAAAGCTATCCGGCTGCCCCAACCGCCAGCACACTTTGAAGCATGGAATACGAGGCCCGGAAACGGATAGCACTACTTCATCGCCTATGCGCAAAACATCTCCCACTGCCAGAGCGACCTCATCCAGCCCGTCTATAACGAGATTTTCTGCAAACCGACCCATTGGCCAATCTTCATCGTTGCCGCCAAGACGTTCTTTCCAGTACGCATAAGTAGTCGTTGAAACAGCATAGATATGGTCGTTATGGACAGCTACCTCATTACCCTCAATACCACTTGCATGAACCCTTACCGGGCCATGCACCTCAAATTTCAGGTAAGCCGTTGTAACACCGTGACCGCGTATGTTATGGCGCTTTGTTTTTCCAATGCAGATCGCTGTGAGTTTCATTTTTTTATACCAGTCCTGCTTAGTCATCCCTTTAAGCCGAAGCCTGAACAGTTAACATGAATCATTCACAACTGAAGTTCGACAAAAGATCAATCGCTTTGATTTACAACCCATTTATTTTCCTGACACTTTGATTTTTGCTCTTTCTTAAGTTTTGTCAACAAACCTTCTTCATACTGACACATTGCTTCTCTATTCTGCCCTGACAATTTTAAAAAACACCTGTCATGGATTGAATATGGCTATAACAAGAAGACGTTTCTTTCAGGGAGCTGCCCTGGGGATTGCTACACTGCCGCTGCTCAAAACCTTTGCGAGCAGCCACCAACCCTTTCAGCACGGTGTAGCCAGTGGCGACCCCCTGACCGATCGGGTAATCCTCTGGACCCGGATCACTCCCGATGCCGAACCTGGTTTTCAACAGGCCATTATTCCCTATTCCTGGGAAATGGCCCTTGACCCGCAGATGAACCAGATAGTCAGGTCCGGCGAGGGCGTTACCGGCCCTCATGTTGACTACACCGTTAAAGTTGATGCCGAGAGCCTGGTATCAGGCACTGTCTATTACTACCGATTCTTTTCTAATGGAAAACCTTCACCGGTGGCCAGAACAAGGACTTTACCGGAAGGACACCTGAACAGATTGAGACTGGCGTTCTGCTCCTGCTCTAATTATCCGGCGGGCTACTTTAACGTCTACCGGGAGATTGCCCGAAGATCCGAGTTGGATGCCGTACTCCATCTTGGAGACTACATCTATGAATACGGTCCCGGTGGCTTTGGAACAAACAATAACCTTGGTCGTAGCCCGCTGCCTGCAAAAGAAATAACAGTACTTCAGGACTACCGACAGCGTTACGCCCAATACCGAACCGATCCGGATTTGCAAGAAGTTCACCGTCAGCACCCTTTCATCTGCGTCTGGGACGACCATGAATCGGCTAATGATTCATGGAAAGGCGGAGCCCAAAACCATAACTTTGGTGAGGGCATCTGGGAATCACGCCGCAACGATGCCATTCAGGCTTATTTTGAATGGATGCCCATCAGGGAGAGTGGCATTGTTGACCAGTTTGGACAAAAAACCATTTATCGGAGATTCCGATTTGGTGACCTGATTGATCTCTTTATGCTGGACACCCGACTGACGGGGAGAGACCGGCAGGCTCTGCCATTGTCTGCCAAAGCCGCTAAAGATCCGTCAAGAAGCCTGTTGGGTACGGATCAGGAGCAATGGCTGCATAATGGCTTAAGCCAATCCATGAACGAAGGGATTCGCTGGCGGGCACTTGGACAGCAGGTCTTGATGTCACAACTCACCATCAATTCGAATCTTCCTATCCTCATGGATCAATGGGATGGTTATCAGGCATCCCGACAGCGACTGTTTGATCACATTCAAAATCAGGGTATCAATAATTTGATGGTTCTGACCGGCGACACTCACAGCTCATGGGCTTTTGATCTGGCGCCTGAACCGCGCTTTCCTCACTACGGACGGATTTCAGGTTTTGGCGCACTGGGTGGAGAGTTTGGGACCCCCGCAGTCACATCCGGGTTTTCTGAAAAGACAGGTCTTGCCAAAGTGGCCTCACTGGCCCTGGACGGTGCTCTGCCGAACTTGAAGTGGACAAACCAGAGTGAAAAAGGCTATGTGTTGCTGGATATCAGTCACAGTCGGACGAAAGCTCACTGGTACCACGTAGACACGGTAGCCAGCAGAAACTACAACCACTATCTGAAGAGAGTGTATAAACAGAATGATGGTGCCAATCACATTCACAGAGCCTGGTCGGAAAGTAGCCCGGGCGAGTCACCCGCTCCAGCGCCTGATCTTGCCAATTTATTTGAAGGACTGAGGCAGCGCTATTATAGCTAGTAGTGAGCCACAGGAAGTGCCCTCATTGAGAGCACTTCCGATCTATTCAATCCAGACCAATGTGGCTAAACGTCCGGACTGGACGCCATCCCTCCGGTAAGAGAACCAGCGGTCATCCTCCTTGTAGGTACAGAAATTGCCGCCACTGATTTGTGTCACGCCCAGCTTATCCAACCGAAACCTTGCCAGTTGATAGAGATCGCCATACCAACGGTCACCTTGGCCTGGAATAAAAGCCGTCTCCATTTGCAGATCAGAATTCAGAAAAGCGTCACGAACTTCAGGCCCCACTTCAAAATGAGACTGGCTGATGGCTGGACCCAACCAGACCATTAACTGGTCGGGTTCATCGCCCATAGCTTCAGCCGTGGCTTCCAGGACGCCTGCCTGAAGCCCTTTCCAACCGGCATGAGAAACAGCAACATGGGTGCCGGATCTATTGCAAAAAATAACCGGGAGACAATCCGCCGTTAAGACAGCACAGGGTAACCCCTGCTTATCTGTCCAAACCGCATCACCTTCTCTCTCAATGTTATCCGGCCTGGCCATGACCACTTTAGTACCGTGAACCTGTTTAAGCCACTGAGGCCTATACCGCCATTGACGGTTCTCACCCAGCAACGCCCTGTTTTTTTCTACCACATCAGGATCATCACCGGATCGCAGCCCCAGATTGAAACTACTGAAAGCGCCCCGACTGTAACCCCCGGTTCTCAGTGTTACAGCAGCCCTCACACTTTCGGGCGCAGGCCAGTCCGGAAGCAGGTAACGATCTTCAGACATATTCGGTTCTCTCTATTACGATGCCTTGGGAACCTGAGTTCCCCGAAAAAAAACAGGGTATCCTGCTCAGGACTCTTTAGCGTCTTCTTTTAGTACATCCAGTAGCGCAGAAAAGTCATCCGGCAAAGGTGCCTCCCACTCCATATAATCATCTGTCACCGGATGCATAAGGCCCAGTCTCCCGGCATGAAGAGCCTGATGCCTGAAGCCTCTGAGAATCTCTTCCAGAACGGGAGAGCATCCCTTTGGAATTCTCAGGCGGCCAGCATACAAATCATCCCCCACCAACGGGAAACGAATATGGCTCATATGTACTCTGATCTGGTGAGTTCTCCCCGTTTCCAGTTTACAGCGGACATGGGTATAAGCATTAAATTTCTCCAGAACCCGGTAATGAGTCACAGAGGGTTTGCCGCTGGGTACCACCGCCATCCGGAGACGATGCGTCGGGTGACGGGCAATCGGTTCATTAACCGTTCCGCCAGCCGTCATGACGCCCTGAACCACCGCCTCGTATTCACGACTGACACTTCGGTCCTGAAGCTGAGCCACCAGATCGGTGTGAGCTGCCAGGTTTTTGGCCACCACCATCAGCCCCGAGGTATCCTTATCCAGTCGGTGCACGATGCCCGCCCTGGGCACCGAGGCCATCTCGGGGTAATGATATAACAGGCCATTCAACAAAGTACCTGAGTAATTCCCTGCCGCCGGATGAACCACCGTTCCCACCGGTTTATTGATGACCAGAATGGCATCGTCTTCATAAATAATATTCAGTGGGATGTTTTCAGGTTCCCAGCGTTCTTCATTATCGACTTCAACACTGAGTGTTAGCTGCTCGCCACCGATCAGCTCGTCTTTAGGCTTTTTCTTCTGGCCATCCACCCGCAAATCACCGTTTTTGATCCACTCCTGAAGACGTGCTCTGGAAAAGTCCGGAAAGCAGCTGACCGCAATCTGGTCCAGTCTTTTGCTTCCCAGTTCATCAGGCACAACGACCTGCTGATTGATCTGCTCACTCATCAAATACTTCTCAGGTTAGAGGGGCCTGGGCGAGCGCTATTCCCGGTCAGACCCCTGTGTCAATCAACAAAAAAATCTCAGCCACCGAAGGACAAATGCTGCAATAAAACAGGTCAATAAAAATGTTCAGCCTCCTGAAAGCAGTAGATTGATATTAATAGACCCGGTTTCTTTTCGTTTTACGGCGGACTGTGTTTAAATTGGTCGGATAAAGGCGGGAAGTTTATCACATCACTGGGTCTGGCTGGACTATGCTCAAAACTTTATCATCAACCTGCTTCCCTGCTGTTAAGTTCGTGGGGAGCACCAGCTCTCCTCACAATCATGCCGGAGTAAGGAAACTGTAAACACCATGACAATACTCAAAACCACATACTCGCGCCTGACAGGTCTGTTCCTTGCTGCGGTGGTTCTGGCAGGATGCTCCTCGACCCCTGAGAAAAAAACGATCCCGGAATCCCTGACTGAGGCCGAGCTCTACCAGACGGCCAACCAGTCGCTGAATAACCAGAGTTATACGAAGGCTATAGACTATCTGCGTGCACTGGAGTCACGCTATCCCTTCGGTTCTTTTGCGGAGCAGGCTCAGCTGGATTTGGTCTATGCCTATTTCATGAATGTAGAGCCTGAAGCCGCCAGAGCTGCAGCGGACCGTTTTCTTCGCCTGCACCCACAGCACCCCAATGCAGACTATGCCTATTACATCAAAGGCCTGGCCTCTAATACGGCTGCTATGGGCCTCATCGAACGTTACCTGCCACTGGACAACACAAAGCGCGACCCTGGTCAGGCTCGTCAATCCTTCAACGAGTTTCGTGAATTACTGACACGCTATCCGGACAGCAAATACGCACCGGATGCCCGTCAGCGGATGGTAGCCCTGAGAAATCGTCTGGCTGATTATGAAATTCATGCAGCCAATTACTACATGAAACGTAAAGCCTACGTAGCGGCAGTGAATCGTGGCAAGTACGTTGTTGAAAATATGCAGAGAACCCCGGCAGTAGAGCCTGCACTGGGTATCATAGTGGAAGGTTATCAACGACTGGGGCTGACAGAGCCTGCGAATGAAGCCCTTGATGTTTTGAAACTGAACTTCCCGAATTCGAAACTGCTCAATGACCAGGGGGAATTCATCGGCTATCAGTCCTTCGGTGATGTCGACCCCTCACTGCTCTATACCGTGTCATTCGGCCTGCTGGGTGATTCAGGTGTTGAGAAGCAGAAAACGCAGACTCCTGTCGCTCCCAAGCCTCCCGAAGACGAACAGTAATATCCCGGCTTCCAGCTGGAAGCCGCACGACCTTGCGGTTTACTAATTCAATGCCAACGACTGTGAAATGCCCAAAATGCGGCAAAGAAGTGGAATGGAAGAAAGAAAACACGTTTCGACCCTTCTGCTCCCGACGATGCAAGTTGATTGATCTGGGAGCCTGGGCAAATGAAGAGCGCTCGATTCCCGGAGACCCTGCTTTTGATGATCTGTTGTCCGGCGAGATCGATGACCATCTAAAGCACTGAGAAACCTTTGCCTACACCCAGCTCCTCGGGCCAGGAGCCCTGATTCAAGAGGGCTTTTGCCTGAGAGCGCTTAAACTCCAGAACTTCATACATGGCCTCACGAAGCTCTGGTTGATGCATATGCTCAGCCAGCTCGCTCAAATGCTGATCTGACAGCTCGGCAATTCTCTGCAATGCTGACTCTATCGATCTTTTGACCTGATCATCTGGCATCTGCTCAACCATAGTCAACAGAGTATTCTTTCCTCGATACTGAACTCTGTGCAATCTTGATGGCTGCAAAAGCTTCTGGGTAAATTCATCCATAGTGCAGTTCTTCGGGAGGGAAAATTGATTATAAAAAGACATACCAAAATCAATGCTGACTAACTTGCCAGTGATGAGCTCATCCCCCTTTTCAACGTTCATCAGCTCATCACCTTCGGCGTGCTTGAATAAGTAATTATCAAGTTTCAGATAATCCTGATCGCCCAGAAGAAAACGCCTCATGACAAGATTGGTGACCGGATTATGGTCATCAGCAAACTGGCAAATGGAAGGGAATAATGTTTGATGAAAGTAAGTATCGCCAGGATAGAAACCTTTAAGGTCTTTGGATGCCACACAATGATCCTGACGCTTTTCATCCAGACTGTAGCGATGCATGTATTCCTGCCCATAATGCATAACTTTCTTGTAGGCCTCGGCAGCAAGGCACTCTCTTTGAGCCAGCACTTTTCGATTATCGTAGAAACGAGCTTTGTAGGGTTTTCCGGTGATCAGGTAGATTACTTTTTGCAACAGCCGTTTGAATTTTTCAGTACCCGATTCATACCCAAGTGTTTTGATATGCCAGAGTCCTTGATTTTTCTTAGTTTTCGGAGAATCTGATTCCTTATCTATTCCCCTTGCTTCGGTTTTGACACGCATTAACCGGTGATCAACAACCCCCCGGCGAATTGGCCCGGGAAACTCTTCCCAATACTCGCTGAAGGGTCTGTCATTAATAGATGGAAGAATATTTCGACCAACCTGCCCAGTCTCTTTGTAATAGGCAACCTCTCGATCCTGAATAGGGCGCTGACCCTGTGCTGAAGATTCTTGATGCAGCCCTTCAGTGCCAGATGGATCTTCCCGTGAACCTATCGTTCTTCCCAGCGTGTCCTGGCCAGAAGGTGACGGGGATTGGTAGGTTGAATCAGCGGGTAGCCCTGATGTTGATCTGTTGCCACCGGGCCCGATACTAGGATGAGACATTTGCTTCCCTGCAAAAAGTTATTCATTTTAATTAAGACTAGTATAGGGTCTCAATGAATTTGGGACCAGAAAGCACCAATAGCCGCGATTCCCTGAACACCCCGGTCTATTAACTTCTCTTGATCAGCAAGCTCCATTCCTCCCAACCAGAAAACGGGTAGTGGACAGCGATCAGTCAGCTCATCAGCTTTCTTCTCACCTAATGTCTCACAGCCTGGATGCGTGTTTGTGAGCCTGACCGGAGAGAGTGTTACAAAATCGACACCCAATGATGCGGCCCGGTCAATTTGCTCCTGATTATGACAGGAAGCTGCCAGCCACTGACCAGATCGGCAGCGATTACGCCAATCAACACCCTCTTGCAGCAGCTGTTTCGAGGTAAGATGAATACCATCACACCAGGCATTGGCCAGTAGCTCAGCCCCGCCTTTAAGCAGTAGCTTGGCTCCGGTTTGCCGACAGAGATGATGCAGCTCTCTGGCTAAATGCTGATAGGTTGCTTTATCCAGCCACGGAGCCCGAAACTGGATCAGCTCCATTCCCTGCTCAATCTGATAACTCACTTTTTCCAGAAGTTCAGCAGCCGCATCAAAGTTTCCGGTGATCATATAACGGTTCGGTAATAGCGCCGCAGTGACAATAGAATCATTAGCCGGGGGAAAGTCCAGCCCGGGTAACTCTTTCAGATCAACCCAACGAATCTCCTGCCCCTCATTGCCGCAAGGCAGCCCTTTGATATCATCCGCCCACCAGGTATCGAGATAGACGGACTTGTCCGGATAATCATGCCGAATCGAAATCAATTTCTGGAACACAGCTGCTTCGATATCCAGTTCTTCCTTAAGCTCACGATTCAAGGCAGCCGTAACGAACTCTCCCTCTTCCACCTTGCCACCCGGAAACTCCCAGTAGCCCCCCATGTGTTTATCATTTGGTCGCCGCGCTACGAGAACTCTTCCATCTTCCCCGCGGATAACAGCCACCGCAACATGCACCAGCTTCCTGGCATTCGTCTGATTTTCTGAAGACATAACCTATTACCTTGTCATTAAACAACTGGTTAGGTACTTAGGTTCGATATTCAGCATTGATTCGAACATACTCATGGGAAAGGTCCGTCGTCCAGAGCGTTTCTGTGATATTACCGGCTCCCAGCTGAACACGGATCAGAATCTCTTCCTGATTCATTACACGCTCACCTTCAGCTTCGGTATAGGATCGGGCAGCACCCCCACCTTCCACAATGCAAACGTCGTTTAGCCAGATTGAAACTTTATCAATCTTCAGTTCATTGATTTCAGCTCTTCCCACAGCAGCAAGAATTCTGCCCCAATTCGGGTCACAGGCAAATAAAGCAGTCTTAACCAAAGGAGAGTGCGCAATGCTGTAAGCGACCTCAAGAGCATCAGCGACACTGCTCGCCTGTTCAACCTGAATGGTTAGAAACTTGGTAGCACCTTCACCATCTCTGACAATAGCCTGTGCCAGAGTAATAGCCACCTCTTCAACCGCCTGCCTCAGAGCCTGATATAAATGTCCTTGAGGCTGCGTTAACGACTCATTGCCGGCCTTGCCCGTGGCTACCAACATGCAACAATCATTGGTGGAAGTATCACCGTCTACCGATATTCTATTGAACGACAGATTTACAGCATCAGACAGGAGCTTTTGCAAAACAGTCTGTTCTACAGAGACATCTGTGGCCATAAAAGCCAGCATGGTAGCCATATTCGGCTTGATCATACCCGACCCTTTACTGATTCCCGTTACCGTGTACATTTTGCCATCGACTTCAAACTGCTGACTGGCACCTTTAGGGCGAGTATCAGTCGTCAGGATGCCTTCTCCTGCCGACTGCCAGCCATTTTCACTCAAATCCGTGAAAGCAGCGGGCAGGCCAGAAACAATTTTGTCAACGGGCAGAAGCTCGCCAATCACACCGGTTGAAAAAGGCAACACCTGATTTTCTTGCACTCTGGCGTGTTCAGCCAATACACGACAGACCTCAAAGGCATCCGTCATTCCCTGCTCACCGGTACCCGCATTGGCATTACCGGTATTAATAACAAAATATTCAGGCGAACAATGAATGCGACGTTTGGCCAGTTGGACTGGTGCAGCACAAAAACGGTTCAGTGTGAAAACACCGGCAACAGAAGCACCCTTATCCCAGTTCATAATCACAAGATCCTTACGATCCTGCTTCTTGATACCCGCCTCTGCCGTTCCAAGACGAAAGCCTTTCACTGGATGCATTTTCGGCCAGCTTCCTGATCCTACTGCCATGGTTTGTCCATCTCCTCTTTTTCATTCCAATTCAATGCATCCGTTATTTCTGCAAGCCGACACCGTCTGCCAGACTGAACAACCTCGATAACGAATTCAAAGAATCAGGCCAGAGAGCACATACTCAAATGGCCCGATGCGAAGTACAGTTATAGCTAACTCTTGATTAAATCCGCAACGAGCGCAACACTCGCTGTTATGGATAAGGTTCAAG
>NZ_JAHHPN010000219.1:0-1079 GCF_024606325.1 Endozoicomonas sp. ONNA1 | reverse complement strand
CCAATGACAGTGAGGATTGCCTTTGCAAGGCCAGTGGAAATAATGAAATTGATCTGGCACTGGCACGACTCTGGCAGCTAATGGAAAAAAACGAACAGGCTGAAAAACTGCTGCTGAGCGTGAGTGGCAAGTCCCCCAATGCCAGTGAAGAGATTCTTTGCAGGCCTTTTGGAGATCTTGATATTGATCTAGCTTTGAGTCGGCATTGGCAGAACATGGGCAAAAATCATCTGTCTGAAAAATTGCTCCTGAACATGAGTAGCAAGCACCAGACTGACAGTGTTGAAAAGCTTTGCAGGGTCAGCGGAAAGCGTGTGGTTGATCTGAACCTGGCCTTACTCTGGCAGTCCATGGAAAAGCTGGAACTTTGTGGAAAACTGCTGCTGAACATGAGCGGGAAGCGCCCCGGCAGCAGTGAAGAAATCCTGTGTCAGCCCTGTGGAGATTATGGAATTGACCTGGCCCTGGTCCGATACTGGGAACAGATAGGCCAATATAAAATGGCTGAAAAGCTGCTGCTGAATATGATTGGTAAGCATCCCGGCCTCAATAAAGAAATCCTGTGTCAACCCTGTGGAGATCATACCCTGGATCTGACCCTGGCCCGACTCTGGCAGACGATGGGCAAAAATGAATGGACGGAAAGACTGCTGCTGAACATGAGTCACAAGCACCCCAATGACAACGAAGAACGTCTCTGCAAGCCTTCCGGGAAGAAAGATGTTGATGTGGCGCTGGCAAGAAATTGGGAGGTGCAAGGCAAATATACACTGACTGAAAGATTGCTGTTGAACATGGCCGACAAGTCCCCCTTCGCCGGTGAGGAAGCGCTGTGCAAACGCTCTGGAAATCTTGGCATTGATCTGACTCTGGTGAGATTTTGGGGGAGAACGGGCGACTATAAACGGGCTGAAAAACTGCTGGTGGACCTGAGTGGCAAGAATCCCGAGGCTACTGAAGATTTACTGTGCAAGGCCTGCGGGAACCCTCTGGTTGACCTGGCCCTGGTGCGAATCTGGGAGCTAATGGGCAAACATACACGGGCTGAAAAACTGCTGCTGGACGCGAGTGGCAAGCAA
>NZ_JAHHPN010000218.1:0-36816 GCF_024606325.1 Endozoicomonas sp. ONNA1 | reverse complement strand
CATGCCACCATGTAGTCAGATCCAGAGCATAGAGCGGTGTAATCACAGGATGCCTCAGGGTGTCCCGGTAGAGGACATTCCAGGAAGGAGAGTACCAGAGAGGCAGAGAATAGTGTCCCCATAACAGAACTCTGTCCAGGGCATGAACCATGGAAAGCAGTTCTTTACGGCTGGTAGCCGATGGAATCAGGTTAGTTAATTGATCGACTACCGGTGAATGCACGCCCGAGAGATTTCTGGTTCCTGGTTGCTGAACGGTTTCCGATCCCCAGAAAGATGCTTGTTCAGTTCCGGGTGACGCGGTGTGTCGATAGGTGTGCAGTATGATTTCAAAATCCAGTTCACGTAATCTGGCTACCATCTGAAGTGGGTCTGTACGCTGAACATTCAAGGTAATACCAAGATGACTCAGTCCATCCTTAATGGAAAGCAGAACTTTTTCGTGCTCTTCACTGGCCACCAGAGCATTGAGAACCAGTGGTTCACCCCTGGCATTAACCTGCTGATTATTCTTTATCTGCCAGCCCGCCTGTTTTAACAACGTGAGCGCTTTTGCATTGTTCAATCGGTCGCCCGATGCCAGTCGACTATCAGGTACTTTGAAAGGTTCATGGAAGAGAGCTTTCGGAAGTTCTTGTTGCCAGGGAGTCAGCCATTTGAGTTCATCAGCAGAAGGGGTACCACTGGCCGCCAGTTCAGAGCCTGCAAAAAAACTTTCAGCAGGTCGATACATCCCAAAGAAAAGATGGTTGTTGATCTGCTCGAAGTTAAAAGCATATCCCAGACTTTCCCTGACTCTGGCATCTTTTAGATAAGGTCGCCGTGTATTGTAGGTTAACGTCAGGGTTTGGGGGTTATGGTTCTTTATAACTTCTTGTATCAGACGGTATTTTTTAATGCGGTTCTCGCTCAGCTGAGTATTCCAGATCGTTGGATCTGTGATCAGTCTGAAATCATATTGATTACTGAAGAGTGACTCGAGGAGCACAGATTCGTTTCCGTAATATTCGTACACCATACGGTCAAAATTATACCGACCCCGGTTAACAGCCAGTTCACGAGCCCAATAATCCTTGTTTCTCTTGTAAGTGATGGATCGTCCGGGATTGATTTTAGCCACTTGATAAGGGCCGCTGGTGATGGGGACTTCAAGCCCGGGCGCCGGAAAAACCCTGTCTTTCCAGTAGTGTTCGGGAAGTATGGGCATTTGCCCCAGGATCAGTGGCAACTCACGGTTTTTGTTGTTTTTAAAGGTAAATAGAACCCTCATGGGCGCTGTGACTTCAGCTTTCTCGATATCATCATAGAAATGACGGTAGAACGTTGAGCCTTTCTCCCTTAAGAGATCAAAAGTGAATTTGACATCACTGGCTGACACACTGTGGCCATCGTTAAAGCGGGCCTTGGGATTAATGTAGTAGGCAACCCAGTGGTTATCCGGGTCTAACTCAATGGCTTGAGCAATCAAACCGTATTTACTTAGAGGTTCGTCCCAGGATCTTTGCAGCAGGGTGTCATAGAGCAAGTCGCTGCCAGCGGCTGCTGAACCGCGATCTACAAAAGGTGTAAGACTGTCAAACTGGCCAATCACTGCCTGTCTGAATTCACCGCCTTTTCGGGCCTGCGGGTTGGCGTAGTCAAAGTGTTCAAAATCTTTTTGGTACTTTGGTTCGCCATAGAGACTGATGGCATGCTTCAGAGGGATCTTGTCAGATCCCCATGCGAAACAGGCTGTTACTATCAGGAGTATACCCATGACCAGACGTGTCATTTTGGCTCTTCCTCCCACCAGATACTCAAGTCTATGGGGCCGTATAGACCTTCGTTTTCAGGATAGTTGTAACGGTGTCTGTGTGCTACCCGCCAGTAACGATGATAGAGCTGGGGAATAGTGTAATTTTCCCAGAGCAAGATACGATCCAAAGCCCTTGTGGCTGTTTGTAACTGGTCGATCGATTCAGCCTTGATAATATGCTCAATCATGGCATCAACAGCAGGGTGATTGACACCTGCCAGATTCTGGGTGCTTTGCTCATTGGCACTGCTGCTGCTCCAGTATTCTCTTTGCTCGTTGCCAGGCAGATCAGGCTGGTGGAAGGTTCTGAGCAGCATATCGTAATCCTGATTGCGCACTCTTCGAACGTACTGGGAGACATCCACCGAGACGATCTGCATATCAATACCGAGTATCTTCAGATTACTCTTGAATGGTATGGCAACACGTTCCTGTTCTGGCACTGCCAGCATCAGTTCGAACTTCAGTGGCTCGCCGGTTTCCTTGTTGACCCTTTTGCCATTTTTGAGTTCCCAGCCTGCCTGTTTTAGAAGGCGATTGGCATAACTGAGTTGCTTCCGAATATTACCAGTGCCATCCGTTTTTAAGCCTGTCCAGGATTGTTTAAACAGTCTCTCAGGAAGGATATTTCGATAAGGCTCAAGCAGTTTGACTTCAGCCTTATCGGGTATTCCTGTTTGGGCAAACTCCGTACCGGCAAAAAGACTCCCGGGCACTGAATAGATACCATAAAGGAGGTTAGCGTTGGTCCAGGCTGCATCATAACCCTGACTGATCGCTTCTCTGACGCGTTGATCCTGAAAGAGGTCTTTTCGACTGTTAAAGATAAACGACTGAACCTGAAAGCTCTTGCGCGGGTAATTTTTCTTGATAATCTTCCCGGTATCTATGTCTTTTCCCTTGTATGCATAAGTCCAGTTTTTAGCCAGATTCTCGACTCGGATATCATATTGCCCAGCAAGAAAAGCTTCCAGAGAGAGGGTAGAGTTCCTGAAATACTCCAATTTGATCTGCTCAAAGTTATTTCGACCAATATTCACTGGCAGTTTTTCAGCCCAGTAATGCTTGTTTCGCTCAAGAAACACGCTCTTGCCAAGCTCGTATTGTCTGATGCTGTAAGCGCCTGAGCTGACAGGAATATGGATCGTATGATCGTCTCCCCGGGACTGTTGCCAGTAGCTGTTGTGAATTACGGGTAACTGGGCCAGTCGAAAGGGCAACTTCTTGTCTTCAGGGGTATTCAGGGTAAGTTTTACCCGGTTTCCGGGTTCAATTTTTATTTGATCAACATCCTTTAAAAGGTGTTTAAAGTTGGAGAAATCACCATTTTTGTATTGAAGAAAGGTATCTCTTATGACCTCGGCATTAATTGGGCTGCCATCGGCAAAACGGGCTTTTGGGTTAATAACAAAGCGTATCCAGCGATTGTCATCAGGGTATTCGACACGTTCGGCGATCAGAGGATAAAGACTGCCGGGCTCATCCCGACTGGCATACATCAGGCTGTCATAGATGTAAGGACCAACGGCTGCAGGTAGTCCTTTGGCACTAAAGAGGTCAAAAGTGTCATAGGTACCAAGAGCAGCGAGTCTGACCTTGCCCTGACGGGGAGCATCAGGATTGATATAGGAAAAGTGTTGAAAGTCAGCAGGATATTTGGGAGTGCCGATCAGGTTAATAGCATGACTGTTGTGATAAGGTTGCTGAATACCGGCCTGAGCAGAAGCGTAAAAGCAGGCAAGAATCAGAGCAATAAGAGTATGTGCCCATGGTTTAATAGTCATTCTGTTCTCTGTTTTGAGCCAGCTGAAGATTTGGGTTTCATCCACCATGACGTAAGACGAATACCAAAGGGTGGGAAAGTTTCAGGAGTTTGCAGGTGCTGCCAGTATGCGATTCTTATAAAACGACCCTGCCAGTTAGGAATGAAGTAATGCTCCCAGAGCAAAAGACGATTCAAAGCCTGCATCGCGGTATAAAGATCCTTTTTACTATGGGCTGAGAGCGCATGATCAATCAAGGCATCAATGGCCGGGTTATGAATTCCGGCAAGGTTCTGGCTGCCTTTAATATCTGCAGATTCTGAATGAAATAATCCTTTGAGGTGTTCGCCGGGGAGATAAGGTACCATCAGGGTTGTTTGAACCATATCAAAATCCCTTTCTCTCAGTCTTCGCTGGTATTGGCTCAGGTCTGTAGCCCGAAAATCCATTTTGATTCCTACACTGGCAAGGTTGGCGGCAAAAGGGAGTATGAAACGGTCAGCCAGTTTTGAGTAGTGAAGAAATGTAAAGTGGAAGGGTTCATTTCGAGCGTTTAATAATTGCCCCTGATGGTAATGCCAGCCGGCCTCTTTCAGGAGTTTAAGGACTTGTCTTCGTTGAGCTGTGATATTTCCATCCCCGCTTGTTTTTGAGAGCTCGAATGGCCTGGAACAGAGCTCCGGTGGCAATATCGATCGAAAAGGTTTAAACAGTTCCTGTTCGTTCTGTGTGGGAAGGGCAGAAGTATTATTCTCATGGGCACTAAAGAAATGGGTGGTTCGGATATAGGCGTTATAGAAGAGCTTTGTTGAAGACCATTCCCAGTCGAACAACAGGCTGATAGCCTGCCTGACTCTTCGATCCTGAAACAGTGGGGATTTGAGATTAAAAACAAAGAACCTTCTGCCATAGTGCATTTTGTCCGGAATATTCAGCTTGATAACCTTGCCCTGTTGCATGGCTGGAAAGTCATAACCTGTTTCCCAGTTTTTCGCCTCACCTTCGTAGTGGACATCAATCTCGCCTTTTTTAAAAGCCTGGAAGCTGACATGACGGTCACGGTAAAAATTCAGAGTGACTTTGTCAAAATTATAAAGGCCTCTGTTAACAGCTAGCTCGGCTCCCCAATAGTCCGGGACTCGCTCGTAGACGATGGTTGCACCCGGTCTGACCCTGGCAATCTTGTATGGACCACTGAGTAAAGGTGGTATGAGTGTGGTTTTTGAAAAATCACGATTCTGCCAGTAATGTTTTGGTAACACAGGCAGCTCACTGAGTTTAAGTGGGAGTGCTTTAGAGGAAGAGGGTTTCAGAAAGAAGTGGATGATGTACCGATCTTCAATTTGGATGCGTTCAACCTGCTCCAGTGCGAGTTTGAAGTTTGGGTGTCCCTGTTCCAGCAGTATCTTGTAGGAAAACTCAACATCTTCGGTGGTAATCGGGTGCTGGTCATGGAAACGGGCATTTTTTCTCAGCTTGAATGAGAGCTTTTGTTTTTCCGGATCGTAGGCCACCGCTTCAGCTATCAGACCATAAGCCGTACTTTTATGTTCCATGGAGGGGGCATAAGGGCCAGTGCCCACCATCAAGGGCTCGTTTAACTCCAGAAAGCCGAAGCGGTAAGTATTGTTTGCCTGTGTGGGGGCTATTCCACTTGCACTATATGGATTCAGAGTATTAAAGGTTCCCAGGGCTGCTAATCGCAAATGGCCACCTTTGGGGGCTTCAGGGTTGACGTATTGGAAGTGCTTAAAATCTTTTTTATAGAGCGGTTCGTCCATGATGGACAGATGGTGTTGCCACTGCTCACTTTTGGCAATTGCCAGCATTCCTTGTAAATAGAGCAGTAAAAATAGCGTCAGTGGTTTCAATGATGCTCCCCGGTAATATTAAACCGAATGAACTTGACATCGACAATTCAAGGGAGCGCTTTACAGGGAAGGATGTCAGACCCGTGAAAAATCGGGTCTGGGCATCTTGGCTGATTATTCGTAAGCGCGCGCCACATCAACGTAGAGAGTCAATCGTTGGCCGGGCTGCAGGTATTTGCTGTCAAAGGTGTTCCAGGTTTTGATCTGAGCTACCGCTACATTGAACTTGTCAGCGATACGGGACAGGGAGTCACCACTGCGAACCTTGTAATTGACCTTGCGAACAACACCGTTCCGGGCAGCATTGGTTTTGCTCCATACCACCAGTTTCTGTCCGATTCTGAGATTATCTCTGGGTGACATGCCATTCCAGCGAGCCAGTTCCTGAACGCCAGTGTTGTACTTTTTAGCTATGCTCCAGAAGCTGTCTCCTGATTTAACGGAGTAATTCAATCTTTGCCGACCGGTGCGCTGGGTGTTTTGTTTGGCGATGCGACGCTGTGATGCTGTCAGGGCATACTTTTCCTTCTCTCTGGCGGGGACAGGAATCAACAGGCTCTGCCCAACCCTGATCAAGTCTGTATCCATCTTGTTAACTTCCTTGATGAATTTGGACTTGGTATTGAAGGTATTGGCAATCTTGCTGAGGCTATCACCCGACTTCACGGAATAACGGCGCCATTGCATACGTTTCTCCGTAGGCAATCGAGCCAGTTCAGTTTGGAAGGATTCGGCCCTTGCAATAGGAATCAGTAGATAGTGAGGACCAGAAGGTGGGGTAGACCAGCGATTAAGCCCGGGATTCAATCGATATAACTCATTCAGACTAATACCTGACAACTTGGCTGCCTTGGCCATGTCAAGCTGACCACCGGTTTTAACCTTGGCAAAATGTGGTTTGTTCGGAATAGGCTTCAGCTTGATACCGTATTTTGCCGGATTACGAACGATCTTGCCCAAGGCGATCAGCTTAGGGACGTAGGCGGTGGTTTCACTTGGCAGGTCAAGATGCCAGAAGCGAGTCGATTTACCCTGTCTCTTGTTCTTGTTGACCGCATTCATAACCCGTCCGGGCCCTGAATTGAAAGCAGCCAGCGCTAATTCCCAATCATCAAACATATTGTTGAGACTGACCATATAGTCGAGTGCTGCGCGGGTAGCTTCAACCACATCACGACGACCGTCATACCACCAGTTCTGCTTTAGTCCGTAATGTTCTCCAGTAGCTGGCATGAATTGCCACAAGCCGGATGCACCTGCATGGGAATAAGCAAATGGATCGAAGGCACTTTCCACTATGGGCATTAATGCCAGTTCCAGAGGAACGCCACGTTTCTCGGCTTCCATCAGGATGAAGAAGAAATAGGGACTGGCGCGATCAGAAACCCGGTCAAAGTAGCCCTGGTTTTTCTTATACCAGCGCAATTCTGCCAATACCCGGGGATGATTATTATCCAGGTCCATGGCGAGACCTCGACGGGTCCTGTCCCAAAGGTCAGTTGCTGGTTGCTTGGCTACCTGCTTTCTGACCGCTTTCTTGGCCATTTTGCCTTTGGTAACATTTTGCTCAGCTTTGACCGGTGAACTGGTACCCGCTTGTTCTGTAGAAGTACTCATACAGCTTGTAAGAGTCATAACGAGTGTGGCGGCGCCAAGGACTCGAACCAGGGGTTTAACTTGAGGTCCGGTATAACGACCGGACGCCTGCTCTGTATTCAAAGGTTCAGACATAAAAAATTTATTTATCGTGAAGGAACACAATGTTTATCGTCATCAAAACTGATCCTTCCAATGACGTAATGCTCCAAATACCTCTGCATCGTTTGACAGGACAGTACATGGGGCGTGCTCCTTTACTGCAGTAATGACACTATGTTGGTCAATACGCAGGAATGGATTGATGGTAAATTCCAGCTCCAGGCTGGAAGGCAAGCTTGGCCTGCCCTGTTCGCGAAGCTGAATGACTTTATTGCGATACTCCTTAATAGAGGGGTTAGCGGGTTCTACGGCCCGGGCAAAAGCCAGGTTAGCCAGAGTGTATTCATGTGCACAGTATACCCGGGTGTTTTTGGGCAGAGAACGGAGTTTATTCAATGAGCTCAGCATCTGTTCAGCAGTCCCTTCAAACAGTCGACCACAGCCAGCTGAAAATAGGGTATCGCCACAAAACAGGATGGGGTCGTCCTGATCTGGATTGGCGAAATAGGCAATATGATCAAGCGTATGACCAGGCGTTTTCAGAATGTTGAATTCGGTGCCGAGCACTGTCAGTGTCTCTGTGCCATTCAGGGGGTATGTAATACCGGAAATTTCAGCATTATCAGGGCCATAGACGGGAATATTACGGTCTTTTGTCAACGCTTGTATACCATTCGTATGATCCCAGTGATGATGGGTAATCAGAATGCCCGATAACGCCAGATTCAGACTTTTCATTGCTTTCTCAACCACGTCAGCTTCACCGGGATCAACAACCAGGCACTGTTGACTGCCGCTTTCAGAAAGCAGCCATATGTAGTTATCTTGAAAAGCCTTGATAGCTTGTATGTGGATCATAGGACATTCTGTCGGGTGATAGTCAATAACATTCTAATGTCTGGAATGGCCAGACAATCAATTTTACAGATTTTGCGTATAAAGTCTGTACTGTTTTCTTTACCATTGTTATAAGGGATGACACCGATGCTGGTCGAATCCTGCCGTGCCAGATAAGATGTGTAATTGAGCAGGACTATATTCTGGCTCGAGGTTTTTGCTGATTTGACTACAGCATACATGGAAAAAGCCTGATGCAATGGTTTAAAAAATCGACCGGACCTGAAATGCCTCAAAAGTTGCGGGCCCTGCAGGAGTGGATGCAGTCCGGCGCAGGAGAGTTTGTGCTCAAGGCAGAAGGCTGTCACATAGAACATGAGTTAAAGTATATCTTTGGTTATCACGCTGTCGAGTTATCCGTATCCCCGACTTCTTCTCTGCTGTCAGGCTCTCAAGTCAGCCGGAACTTCCGGTTTCACCCTTTGAACACTGAACCAGTGTCTTCATTACTGCTTGATCCTTACCACTGGCCGATTGCTCCGGGCAGCCTGGATCTAGTCTTGCTGCATCATATGGTAGAAGTGTCTGATCGTCCGCACCGGCTTCTCAGCGAAGCCGGTCATACCATCATACCCGGAGGCAAGATGATTGTAGTGGGTTTTAACCCTTTGAGTCTCTGCAATATCAAGCGGATGATACTTCCGGGTTATCGAAAGTTGTTCCGTGGGGTTCAGTTCATCAGTCCCAGCCGGATGAAAGACTGGTTAACCCTGCTGGGATTCAGTGTTGAGAAAGTGATTCATGGTGCCTATCTGTTCCCCTCCAACCACTCTGCAATGGGTTTGAAGACGGAAGTGATTGAACAACGCTGTCACAATTGGATGCTGCCCTTTGGCAGTTTTTACATCATAGTTGCTACCCGGGAAGTGCCAGGCATGACACCGATCAAGCCTGTCTGGTCCTCAATGGGGCAATCCTTGGTCGGAAAGCCGATTACAGGGTCCAGCCGGGTGGGAGATAATCGTTGAGCAAGCTAGTTGAGCTTTTTACAGATGGTGCCTGCAAAGGAAACCCTGGCCCCGGAGGTTGGGGGGTGGTACTGCGTTATGGCACTGCTGAAAAAGGATTGTATGGCGGTGAAAAGGAAACCACCAATAACCGTATGGAATTGATGGCCGCTATTATGGGACTGGAAACCTTGACACGGACCTGTACGGTCCGTGTCACGACCGATTCCCAATATGTACGAAAGGGTATTACCGAATGGCTGAATGGCTGGAAACGCAAAGGCTGGAAAACAGCAGCAGGTAAATCTGTAAAAAACAAGGACTTATGGGAGCGGCTTGATGTTCAGAATACCCGCCATAAGATTGAATGGTGCTGGGTGAAAGGGCATGCAGGACATCGGGAAAATGAAATGGCCGATGAACTCGCCTGTCGCGGTGCCCAAGAGATTATTGAAGGTAAGAAGCAATGAGCCGCCAGATCATAATGGATACGGAAACCACCGGTATCGACCCTTCACAGGGCCACCGAATTGTCGAAATCGGTTGTGTGGAGATGATTGACAGGAAGCTGACGGGCAATACCTATCATGTCTATATCAATCCTGAGCGGCATATGGATGATGAGGTTATTCAGGTTCACGGTATTACCAACGAATTTGTTCGGGACAAACCGCTCTTTGCAGCAGTGGCCAAAGACTTTCTGGATTTTATCAAGGATGCTGAACTGATTGCTCATAACGCCCCCTTTGATGTTAACTTTCTCAACCATGAGCTCAAGTGGCTGGACCCCGGCCTCGGACAGGTAGAGGACTACAGTAAAATTACCGACTCCCTTGCCATAGCAAGAAAGAAACACCCAGGTCAGAAAAATAACCTGGACGCACTGTGTAAACGTTATTTTATCGATAACTCAGCCCGTACCTTCCATGGGGCGCTTCTTGACTCTGAAATATTGGCTGAAGTATATCTCGCCATGACCGGTGGCCAGACTTCGCTGCTCTTGGGTGGAGCAGGAGAGGGGACAGAGGATGATGTAACGGTTATCAGACGTTTATCTTCAGACAGGCCTGCCTTGAAAATCATCAAACCGACCGATGCTGAATTAAAACTGCATCAGGAAAAACTGCAAAAAATAGGTCAGCAAGACTGGTGATTGCTTTTGATAAATGAAGTTTGCAATGGCCAACGATTGATTCATCAACGAGAGCTGTGACATTTATGCCATACCAACCTGCAAGTGGCTGGACTCAGAAAGGAGATCAGTCTGATCGTTTTTTGATTCTTTCTGGTCATGACATCGTGATGAATCCTGATGGCGGGTTCCTCTGGGAGAATCGCTCCTGGATGGATGGCCTCGAAGCGATCAGAACCGGAACACTGGACAAGTATTCGGTCTCGGTTATAAAAACAGACCGTATTCCAGATGAGGGCAGTGCCATTGACGCCCGACAGTATATGGCAATGCAGCCTGAATCAATGGTGGCATTATACAGCCATGCAGCTCAAATCTTGAGATCAAGGAGAGACCACCAATTCTGTGGCCGCTGCGGTAGCCCGTGCATGTCAGGCGAAGGGGACTGGGCAATGTCTTGCCCAGCTTGTGAGATGACTTACTATCCAAGGATATCTCCGTGCATCATTGTTCTTATTCACAAAGGTGATGAAATATTGCTCGTTCGTCATAGACGACATTTGCGAAATACGACAATGCATACGGTTATCGCCGGTTTTATAGAGCCAGGAGAGAGTGCAGAGGAAGCTGTAGTGAGAGAGATCAGAGAAGAAGTCGGTCTGGAGGTCGGTGAAATAAAGTACCAGCTCAGTCAGAGTTGGCCATTTCCTCATGCCTTGATGCTGGGCTATCACGCCGAATATAAATCAGGGGAGATTTTTCTTGAAGAGAAAGAACTTGTGAGCGCTGAATGGTTCCAGAGAAATAACCTACCGGACGTTCCGCCTAAATTCACAATAGCCAGGCATTTAATAGATAAATAATATTATACAATCATATTTTTAAAGAATAACAACTAAACGCTCCGTGCAAAATCTAAACAGTCAGAAAATACTGTCGAACCAATAGTAAACAGCACGCAGTCGTCTGAGTCCAATGTGAAGGATTGGCAATCAAACCAAACATGGGACTGATAAAACCATTGCAACGATCTACCTTGAGAGGATTCAATAATCAGAATAAATAAGCCAGATTAAGCCCAGCGCGATAATCATGCCCCTCCGATCTAATGGTATAACTTGCATCAGTACCTAGATTAAATGACTTTGTCAGATTGATGTTATAGCCTGCTCCAAACATCAGAGCATGCGGGCCTCGGTTCTGCCCGGAAAATTCGTCCTTGTTCTGGCCAGCTAAGCCTGCATCTAAGTCATGAGTTTCTTTTCGATTAGCTGTTATGTCAAACTCATAGCGAATTCTAAAGTCGACATAACCGGGTTTTTCTGCAATTGAAGCTTCAATCAAAGTATCTAACCCGGCTACCAGAACTAGAGATTGAGCGTCTGCACTATCGATTTCATAGTCATAATCTTCACCTCCGCGACTTTCCTTAATAGCACCTTGATCAAGGTAGGTGTAGTTAAACCCAAATATTGAAGCCAACAGTAAGCTGTCAGACTGTTTAAATACATCTTCAACTTGAATGCCCAGGGTGAGAAGAGTTTGCTTGTATTGTGATTCAGAAGCGCTTGTGCTTTGCCCACTTGTATTGATATTAGCTCTTTTGGATTCAAAGTCATTCTGGGACAGAAACATCATGGTGTTCATTCTATATCTTGAGTTAAATTGCCAGTTAAAATAGCTGCCTACTAGCCAGCTATCAGCGTTGAACTTTTGATTGATATGATCGTGCTCTTTTAATTCGGGATTTCCTGTGCCTACAAAAAAACCAAGAGTCTGTTGGCTTTGATTGAAAGCGTCTAAACCAAGAAGCAATAAACTTTGACTGTATTCATAATTCCCAGTTTTTCCTGAGTCCCCATCGACTTTACCGTTGGTGTTTAATGTAGAAAGCCATAAACGTTTTTTGGTATCAGGGTTAATCACTTGGGTAAGGTTGCGTGAGGTGATTTTACTCAAGCCATTATCAAAGACGGCGTTAGCAACCAAACTGTTAAATTCAAGAGCAACACTCATATTAGAGGCATAAGCTTCAGGGTTATTATTAGAAGCCATATTAGCTAAATCCAAGCCAGTCAGCCCTTGAAAAAAACTATTGTTTTCAATCTGTTTTTCTGAAGGGGCTTGAGTGCCTGTTAAGCCCGTAACTTTTTCGATATACTGAGCAGCAGCCAATTGTTTATTTTTTGAAGCTCCATTAACTGCTTTTGTATCAATCCTAGCTATGGTTTCTGTGGCTTGTTGAACGGTTTTTACACCAAACTCTACAGTGACATCAGTATCTGTGATTGTGGTTTTAGATGTGTCTACCTCTATAAAGGGATTAAAGCTTTGGGGGTCTTCATTTATCTGAGTCTCGGTCAAAGATGATAGTCCTGAACCAGCTCTTAAAACGGTAAACCGTTTGCCATGAAGAAATTCATCAGGTGAAGCATTTGTTTGCAGGTTATATAGACCGATTGTGGTCGTTTTATTTACATTGATTTTTGAGTTAGCTATGACGCTGTCGTGAGTCAGGCCTTCTTTTGGGATAGCACTTAAAGTCGGATCTAATTCAATGGAAATTTTAGTATTTGAAAAATCAAGTGTGCCTGACCCATTGACATATAAAACACCTATGCCGTTATCGCCAGGGGCTAATTGAATGATTCTATATACAGTGCTATTGCCTAACTCAATACGCCCTGCGCCGGCAATCCTGTTAATTGCACGGGTATTGCCTCCCTGGCTGACATTGAGAGTGGTGCCATCGTTGATATAGAGCCAACCCGAATTGCTAAGGTTGGCGCTGCCTATCAAGCTTAAAGTGCCTTCTTCAATATGAATATCACCACGAAAACTGCTGTTAATTCCCGCTAAACTGACATTGGATGTCCCTTTTTTAATAATTTTCCCGTCACCATTGAACTCAGCGCCTGATACAGTGCCGTCAAAACTTTGATTAAAGATCAGCGTGCCACCAATATCGACTCTGCTGCCATAAATAAAAGGCTTTGTGGTGATCTCTAATGTACTGCCCCGGTTCACTTCAATATATTCAAAACCATCTGTGAAACCTATGGTGCCACCAGTTCCAGCATTTCTAATATCACCTGTAAATGTCCACTTTCCTGGGCCGTCGATATGTAAACTTTCTATGGGCTTGCCATTAGAAGTAACGAAATCGCCATTATAGACATAATTGTCATTATCTTTTGTGTGTATATATAAGCTCCCTTGCTCGAAATCCCTTTTAGGGCCAAAGTTATTCATGACGGTTTCACCTTCACCTGTAATAGCCCTTAATGACATGTAGTAACCAGTTATATTCGATGTGTTGTAATCAATTTGTAAGGCTGAGTCATTTTCAATATTAATAATGGCGTTATCATAATGAAATCGAGGTGTTGAAGAGCTATTATTGAAGCTGACAAGCTCTAATTTACCTTTGTTTATAATGTTGACGTCACCTTCGATAGTAGATCCAAATTCAGAACCAATGATAAACAGACCATTGCTGGAGTCATTGCCATTAACGGTCAGGCCACCAAAAATATATGTGTTCATATAAAGCAATTGAATGGGTGATTTGGTGATATTAACGGTGAGGCCACTGCTATAGTCAAATGTTCTTATTTGTTCGCCGTTTATAACACAAGTGTCTGCAACCCCGTCATTACGGCTGTTTAAGATCGTATCATCAGGCGTTGTAGGAAAATTTCTGAAGTCTTGATTTTTGCCATTATTAACTTCACAAGCTGTGTCAGCAAGGGCGTGATTACAAAGTAAGCTTAAGACAAGCAGAACGGTACACATGTGTCGTTTGATCATAGTCACTCAACTAAATCATGTTTAGTGCCTGCACGTAGCATAGACTAAGGAACTTGAGAGTGAGGTCTGAACCACTCGACAGTTTCATGCTTACGTTAAATCAGAGCACTTTTCAGGGAATATCTTCGGGATCTATAGGATTTTTTATCGCTCTTGTGGCCCCTGTGCAGATGAATCCTGTGCTGCCCATCTCATGTGATCGACGCTGATAACGTTATTTTTGGGCTCGCTGCTTACAAGAGCTTCAGAGGTGTCTGTTTTTGGTCTGGACAACTGGAAATGTAAACCATTGCCTAAACCCATAAAACAAATTCTCTTTTTCAGGTATCCTTAAGCACTCATTTTGACATGTATCATGGGAGGCTCTCTTGGAGTATCTGGCGGAATACGGCTTATTCCTTGCCAAAGTGGTCACATTTGTTGTGGCACTGCTGATCATCATTTTTGCCGTAGCAGCAATGGGAGAAAAATCCAAAAAGATCAGTAAAGGGCATCTTGAAATCAAGAAACTGAATGAACACTTTCAGCACCTGAAGGATGATCTTCAGCATGCGACTCTCGACAAGGAAGGCCTGAAGCAGCTGGCTAAGGAAAAAAAGAAAGCTGACAAGGAAAAGAAAAAGGATAAAGAAAAGGAAATAAAACCACGCCTGTATGTCCTTGATTTTCATGGCGATATGAAAGCTTCTGCGGTCAAGTCTCTTCGGGAAGAGATCACCGCAGTACTCTCTGTTATCACAGATAAGGATGAAGTACTTCTTAAGCTGGAGAGTGCTGGAGGCATGGTTCACGCCTATGGTCTTGCGGCTTCCCAGTTACAACGTATCAGAGATCGTGGTGTTAAGTTCACCATTGCAGTCGATAAAGTGGCTGCCAGTGGTGGTTATATGATGGCCTGTACGGCTAATCAGATTGTTGCTGCGCCTTTTGCCATAATTGGCTCCATAGGGGTTATGGCTCAGCTGCCCAATATCAACAAATTGCTTAAGAAACATGACGTTGATATTGAACTGCACACTGCCGGTGAATTTAAACGCACTCTGACAGTTCTTGGTGAAAACACTGAAAAGGGCCGTGATAAGTTCAAGCAGGATATTCAGGATACTCATGAGCTGTTCAAAGATTTCATCAAGGAAGAACGTGAGCAGGTGAACATAGAAGAGATCGCCACCGGTGAAATCTGGTATGGCCGTCAGGCAATTGCGAAAAACCTGATTGATCAAGTCATGACCAGTGATGAATATATCTATAGCAAGGTAGACTCAGTAGACATTATTCAGGTCAGCTATGAAGTGAAAAAGGGAATGGCCAGCAAACTGGGCCTGGCCGCTGAAACGACTCTCGATAATGCCTTTGGAAAAATCTGGGAAAGATTGTCTCAGGGTCGATACTTTTCTTAACTGCTCCAAAGTTGTCTGATCGGGATAGAGCGTAGCTGTGAGGCTACGCCCTATCCCGATTTAGTCTCTTCTCAGCTTTTCCGACACAGCTATGGGTGATTCATAATTAAACACTACAACGTAGGAAGAGATGATTAAAGTCAGTATGGCAGTTGCCTGGACGACGTGAGCTGCTATCTCCCCGATTAACATCTGTCCCGTTGCCAGTACTGCAATCAGAATAGAAAACTCACTGGTCTGGCCCAATCTGAAACCTACTTCCCATGCCGTTGATTTTTTCTCATTGGCTCTCAGCAAAATACCAAATGTGGCGGGTTTAAGAAGCAGACAAATAACTGTCATGATCAGGGCAGGTAGCCAAACATCTCCAAACAAATTCAGGTTAAAGCTGGCACCGATTGAGAAGAAGAACAGAACCAGGAAGAAATCTCTCAATGGCTTTAGATTAATGGCAATGTATTGAGAAATCGGGCTGGTAGCAATGCTGACCCCGGCAATAAAGGCACCAATTTCATAGGAAAGATTCAAGGCATGGGCCAGTTCAGCGAAGCCAAGACACCAGCCAATGGCTAACAGGAACATGTATTCATGAAACCGGTCAAAGCGTGCCATCAATGGCAACAGAGCATAACGAACTGCCAGAAAAGCCGCAGCTATGATCATGGGTAATGCGGCGAGAGCCATCAGAACGTCCATTCTACTGTTAGCAAATCCACCATCAAAGTTGTAAAGCAACAGGAGAACCAGAATCGCCAGCAGATCCTGCAAAAGCAGCAGACTGACAAGAATCTCTCCGGTATGTTTGTGATGCAGTACCGTGGTTGGCAATAATTTGATACCAATAATCGTACTGGAGAACATCATTGTAGCACCGGTTATGACGGCTTCTTTTTGGCTGAAACCAAATGCCAGCCCCAGTCCATAACCGGTTAGTGCAAATATGATCGAACTGATGAGTCCTACCGTAGCTGTTTTCTTGAGCAGATGACCAAGGTGAGCAGGCTGCATATCCAGTCCAAGCAAAAACAACAGGAATATAATTCCGACGTGAGCAATATCATTTAAAAGCCCGGTATCCGTAACCATTTCCATGCCATAGGGGCCGAGGAAGGCACCCAGTACGATGTAGGCAACCAGAAGAGGTTGACGGGTAAATAGCGCGGCAGTAGCGAGTATTGCAGCACCACTGAAGATAAGAAAGAAAGAGAAGAGCAGGGAACCACTTTCCATTAGACTCGCCAGATAAATGATTGTTTATAAAAGGGCTATTCCAGCCCGCATTTTGCTTGAAGCTAAAAGACCAAGTATATACCCAAGGTTGGGAGTCCGGTAAACAAGAGAAGGGTAGGGCTGCAGATTGGATTGCAGCCCTTAACAAGATCGATCAGGCTCTTCTAAGATACCTTTCTTTTTCTATAGAGTGGTTCAGGGTCATCACTGCTTCCCTGATACCTGAGGCTAAAAGTATCCAATGCCTTGATAGCATCTTCTGCTTTTTGGTCTTCTCTCAGGTAATAACTTGAAAAGCCACAACGCTGCAACATGAAAATCTGATCGATAAGCACGTCACCCACGGCTCTGATATCCCCTTTGTAATGATAACGGTCCCTGAGGATGCGGCAGAGAGAATAGCCTCTACCATCAATAAACTTGGGAAAATTAATGGTGATCAAGTCGAAGCTGGACAGTATGTCAGCATAACTTTCGACATTGTCATCACTATCAAGGAACAAGCCTGTTGGCTGCTGCTTTTGTTCAAGCAGTTTCTCATGTTGATCGAGTTCCCTGGCCGGGATCAACAGTGTCCCTGTAAATGCCAGATCTTCAGATTCAGAATCCAGAATCTGGTAATCATCCTCAAAAACTTCGTTATTTTTAAGCAGCCTGGGCATACACACGCTCCTTGAAAGGGGTTATGCCAATGCGCTGGCAGGTATCAATAAACAGTTCATCTTCACGACGCTGCTCTATGTAAACATTGAGGATTTTCTCAAGCACGTCAGGAATTTCTTCACGCTTGAAGGACGGTCCAATAATCTTGCCCAGGGTTGCCCCTTTTGAAGCAGAGCCACCGACCTGAACCTGATAATATTCAATGCCTTTTCTGTCAACACCCAGAATACCTATATGACCCACATGGTGATGGGCACATGCATTCATGCAACCTGAAATGTTCAGGTCCAGCTCACCGACGTCATGCAGAAAGTCGATATCGTCGAACTTGCGCTGAATCTCTTCTGCCAGGGGAATAGATCGAGCATTGGCCAGTGCACAGAAATCACCACCCGGGCAGCAGATCATGTCGGTTAATAGGCCACGATTGGCCGTCGCCAGACCGACAGCTGACAATTTTTCCCAAAGTTCAATCAGTGCCGTTTGTTCGACGTCTGCAAATATCAGATTCTGCTCATGGCTGACTCTGATCTCTCCAAGACTGAACTGATCGGCAAGATCAGCAATCACATCCAATTGTTCTGCAGAGACATCACCAGGAGCCTCCCCGGTAGCTTTCAATGTCACAGTAACGGCACAGTAACCCGGTTTCTTATGGGCAAATACATTCTGCTTCAGCCAGGAATGGAAACCTATCGGTGCTTGCAAAGCAAGATCATTAAAGTCCTGATCCACCAGACCTTTGTATTCCGGATCAATGAAGTGCTGGCTGACACGCTCTATTTCGGCTTCAGGCAAGAGAGATGCAGAGTCTTTGATCTGCTCCCATTCTGATTCCACTTTCTCGGTGAACACCTCAGGTGTCATTGCTTTTACAAGAATCTTGATGCGCGCCTTGTATTTGTTATCACGACGACCATAGCGGTTATAAACCCTCAGAATGGCATCCAGATAGGTCAACAAATGCTCAGGCTCTATGGACTCCCTGATGACACTTGCCACCATGGGTGTTCGTCCCAGTCCACCACCGGCCAGTATCTTGAATCGAACATTGCCATTCTCATTTCGGAAGGCATGAACACCAATGTCATGAACCATAGTGGCAGCACGATCTTCTTCAGAACCACAAACGGCGATTTTGAATTTTCGGGGCAGAAAGGCAAATTCCGGATGGAATGTGGACCACTGACGGATGATTTCACACCAGGGTCTTGGATCTACAATTTCATCTCGGGCAACACCGGCAAACTGATCGGTAGTCGTGTTACGAATACAGGCTCCACTGGTCTGCACTGCATGCATCTCAACTTCCGCAAGATCAGCGAGAATTTCAGGAACCTGCTCAAGCAGAGGCCAGTTCAACTGAACGTTTTGACGGGTAGTGAAGTGCACGTAGCCCTTATCGTATTTGCGCGAGATTTCAGAGAGTCTTCTGACTTGGCGGGTATTCAATAAACCGTAAGGAATTGCGATCCGCAACATGGGAGCAAAACGCTGGATATAGAGGCCATTCTGCAGACGCAGGGGCAAAAAATCGTCCTCTGCGATCTCACCGGCGAGGTAACGTCGAGTCTGGTCTCTGAACTGACTCACTCTTTCGTCGACGATGCGTTGATCGTACTCATCGTATTTATACATGGGAATAATTTTCTAATTGAGTTGGCGAGCTATCCAATGGCCTGTCTCCGTTAGGCCTCAGGAAATCTGTTTCAGGCTCGATGCAGATTCCAGCCACGACCGAGAATACAAAAGATACCAGTATTTTTGAATTTGTAATAAAAAATTTTTTTATATAACTAGATGAAAACAGCATATCCGAACGAATCTATGCATAAGAGAGATTGATGATACCGATCCGATTCCAAGCTACGGGTACACTATTTCAGATGAATGCCTCAATCAAGACCTATGTTGTGGAAAAGGATCATCAAGCCGGGCAACTGCTAGTTGCCCAAAGACTGATAATCGGCTAGCTTGGAGTAGCGCTATCAAATAACTGAATGTCAAGTAACTGATTGAGGGGATGATGAATGGCTCAGGGAAAACCCACGAAAGACAGTACTGTTGATGCTATTGCAGCTGTTTCAATCGTGATGCTGGTTGTTGTTACTGCCGTATATTGGGTCAGTCATCAATAAGTCTACCCAGACTGACTGAGCACCAGTTTCACCACCAGCATTAAGATCAGAATAAAAACAAGTGTTCCAATCATACCGGCGATGATGAAGTGCGCCGGACGCCCCTGAGAGAAATCACGCTTCCGTTTTTTTTCACTTTGTACACCAAACGCCGACGCCAGAGTGCTCTGCAACGTTGAAAGAAAGCCTGTGCCATTTGCCATCATAGTTCTCCATTCCGTGCCTGTGTCATCTTATTGCATCCCTGCGATGAAATCACAAGTGATCTGACAAGAGAAGACCTACCATGACGCAATCAAGTTAAAATCACCTTAATATAGTTGTATGAAAGTAAAACTCAGACAGTGTCATAAAAGCCGTACTTGCCAAAATCATCAGATATTTTGCGTAGCGGTAACTGAATCCAGACGCAAATGCCCTGTTGAATGAATAGTTACTGTAACTCATAAAAAGGGCACCACCCGTTAACGCTGTATACCGGCTAAGATCGCTGGCACCTTGGGCAATCAGATATTTATCGACACCGTCAACCAATGCATACCCGGCGCCTTTTATGTAATGTCCACCACATACAGTCATCCCCAGCGCGTTCAAAGCTTTTCCTATGGCAACCTGTGTCATCGCTGACGGAATATAAGAAAGGCCAGATGTCACTTTTTTAGCCGGTTCCAGTGATGTAGCAGGAACAATGGTCATATCAGCTTCTCCCAGAATACGATGGAAAAACAATTGAATGCAGACGCCATTCACACTGATCGAGCATGAGAGCAGGTGATCGGCCGGTACAGCCATCAATAAGTGGTTGGCATAGTTATTTCCTGTAAAAGCTGTTACCAGTAACTTTGTCCCGTAGGGAAGGGCTGTTATCAGGCTGGTAAACAGCGAGGATTTTATTTTATGAATATCACTGTCGGTCTCATTAGCAAATACTCTCTGTTCTGCGACCTCGCCAATCGCTTTGGTCGCAATATTTGCAAACAGCTTCCAGGCGTAAAATACCCGCACATCTGCCCCCGACATCTTTCTCTTGTCCAGAGTCAAATTATCCCAGTAATATACGTAGGTAACATAAATAGCGAGGCTCAGAGCGAAGCCGGTAGCATCTAACTGAGGTGTAACGTAAGCCAACTTATGATCTCTGATCAAAAGCGGTATTGTATCCCCCATTGCGAGGGCCTCTGCCAATACGTGGGCGTTGGTGAAATGCCCATAATATCCGTCACTGGTATCAATGGGGCCCGACTGGAATAGCAGCGTATTGAATAGACTGAGAATAACAGTCAGTGATTTACCGGTGTAGTAGACAATGTTATCCCTTATGACCAGATTGTCTCCATTCTCTTGATTTCGATAGACATGAACTCGATCCATCCAGTCCTGATCAAGGTCAGGTAGATCTGATTCTTGTAATGAAGCTGTTTCTGTTGTTGAAACAGAAGCAGAAGGACAAGACATACTTGCAATACAGTGTGAATCAGATTCTTCTTCTAAGCCAGAATGTGCGTTACTACCTGATTTATCGATTTTCGATGAGTGATAAGAGTCTGTGTTTACTGTGGCTGGCCTTAAATTCAGAAGTACCGTAAATCGTATAATCTCTGTCAGCTGCTTTGATGATTCCCGCTGATTGAACAGGTAAACCTCAACATCACATTTGCGACTTTGCCTATTACAGGGTACTCGAATTTCATGATCCAGACTTCTTTCCTTAAGCTGGTTGGATAATGTCGTATCCAGAAATGTTCTTGCCTCTTGCAAATCCATTTCCGGTAGCTCAGTTATTATAAATTCTCCAGATTCATGCTGTTTTTGAAGCTCCACGCTGAATGGTTGATGAGACCAGAAAAGGTTCACATTCACTTCTGGTTCAAGCCCTGGTTTCGGGTCAGAATTCAGGGAAGGAGTGTAAAGAGAAGTGCTGAGATTGAACTTCGACTGAGCGGCACAAAGAGAGGTGAAGCAAAACAATAAAACCAGAAAAAAAAACTGCTTGATCAATGATTGCATGTAGCATCCCTAAATAACAGAACCGCACAAATAGTTATGGGTCAAGATGGTTGAGACCTTTGGCTCTTGGTTTACAGACATAGTCATAATTCCCCATTAAGCTGTGTCCAAGAGCCAATATTTTTCCTGCAGCAGGATAAGAATGACTGACCAGTGTAGAACCGCCTTCATATATCATGATTAGCCCGGAGCCCTGGAATAGGCTCGTCATAACTATTCCGGGGAAGTAATAGAGGTTCAGGAAAAGCGAACCTGCCGTAATTGTTCCTCCCAGGGTAAGTCCTGCTGTATCTTTAGCGGCCGGGTGATCGAAAAGATTTCGACCCAGAGTGATTGCCATTTCTGTATTAATCAGACCCGCTGCTTCAACAGCATTTACGAGATAAATCCAGGTCAGACCACTGGAATATTTCAATAAAGCCAGACCGCCGATGCTGGCCATCGAAACAGAAGCTACACCTTTACAAAAAACCAGCTTTTCTGCTTCATCATAGTGAGCATGGGGCAAAACCTGATCAAAGTTTGCCATGCAGTAATTTTCAAGAGAGCCAATCGATTCATAGGCCGCACTGATCATCATTCCTGCTGAGAGGGATACATGGTAGTATTTTCGACCGACGTAATGAGCCATGGCCCATGAATATTGCTCAATATCTTTGGCGTTTACGCCGTCCATAGCTGCTGAGTTAAGCAGACCAGTTTTTACCACTCCAGCCAGAACAGCTGTGTAGATAATGGTTACATCTCTTGATGCAGCAGCAGCAGCTTCATAGATTGTATAACCCTTACTTAGATAACCATTTTTGAGGTGAGTTCTCAGGGCTGACGCCACGTTGCTGGTAACACCAATCGATTTCGCACCGATGGCAAAATTTTCCAGTATATTCACCCCGGGTCCTGGGGACGGATTGTTGGCATTATAAAATTCAGCGAGTAAATTGAGGCTGACAAATGACAGGCTTGTCATCGCGTAACCGGCGAAAGGCTCTTCCTCATAAAGCTGAGTATTGTTGCTGCTTGCCGTTGTTGTGCGATCTGACTTGTTTTCAGCTTTTTGGTATTGCGCAGCAGATAGAGTGTATTCATTGGTATAGCTTGCCTGAGGTATGGACCAGGAAAGAATTGTGACCAGGTTCAATAGAAAAATAGGCTTGTGCCAGTAATTACGAGGATTCACTCCGCCTGATACTGATTGGGTTAAAGCTGTTCCCAATAATCCAAAGCCACCAAGCTTTATTAATGCAGTGGATGGCAGACTTTTAAAATAATTAAAATTTGTCTCGTAGTCATTGCAGAAAAAAGGCTCTTCCTGCTGAATAAGAGAAGCATTCTGGGGCGGTTCTGATTTATAAGCAATTGGGCGCGCTTCCATACCTGAAAAGTAGGGAGGCATATAGAACTCAAGGAAGAAGGCGTGACTATCAAGAGGTTTAACAGTCAGGACCGACACCAGCATAAAAAGCAAAGAGAGAGAGCACTGAGTCGATCGAGTGGCCATAGTAGTTCACCTGTATTATTTATATAAGTTATTGTTAACCGCCTGTTTTTTCCGAGATTCCTTTCACAAATACTATTATAGTGCCTGTTCGAACGGTTATTAAGTTATTCTTGTATCATATTGAAATTAATGAACTTATTTTTATTATATTGTGGATTATTTCTACCGTTAGGCAGTTATCTAACTCTGGACAGAGTTTAATTTCGAGAAAGAATTTTAAGATTTTTTTAAGAAAGTGGCAGCCCATATTTCATGGCTGCCACAGGATCAGATAAGGTTCTTTTCAGATTGCTGCATGGGTGCGAGAGGTCCCGTCAGAATAACAATATCGTCTTGTTTAAGAGCATCCACATCTTCCGGATCCAAACTTTGGCCGTCTCGTTTCACTTCAACAACAGAAACATCTTGTTCAAGTGGTAAATCACAGGGATCCAATCCTTCACAGGTGTTACCCCGACAAACGTTAACGGCATGGCGCAGAGAGGTTTCTTCACTATCTGCCAGAACATCTTCATAGCCCGGATAGTAACCATTGAGAATATCGTACTGTTGTTCTCTGGCTTTATTGATCTTGCCCCTAACCTGATTGGGATCCATGCCCAACATTAACAGAACATGCTTCACAATCAACAAGCTGGATTCGAGCACTTCGGGAATAACCGCTGTGGCACCAGCGTTTTTAAGTGAGGCTGTCAGACTGTCATCCTGAGTTCTTACCAGAATAGGAATATCCTGATAATGGGAGCGAATCGTTTTGACGATTTCCAGAGCATTCTCACTGCGATCAATGCAGATAATCACTTGTCTGGCACGTTTCAAACCGACGGACTCCAAAAGCTCTAATCGACGAGAATCACCATAAAAGACGGGTTCACCTGCAAGCCCGGCTTCATGAACATGCAGAGGGTCATTATCGATTGCTACAAAAGCCAGCTTTTCTTGCCCCAGGAATCGGCTTATAGTCTGTCCCACGCGCCCGTAGCCACAAATCAGGGTATGCTGCCTGATGTGAGAGACCTGCTGCTCAATATCGCCCTGATCAATTTGAGACTGTTTAGCTTCTTGTTTCTTGTATAGAAGATTGACAATTTTGCTGCTGTTTCTGATGAGCAACGGCGCCAGAATCATGGAAAGAATGGTAATAGCCAACACCACAGAAGCTCTCTCCCCTCCCGTCTGACCATATTGAGTAGCCAGGGCAATGAGGGCAAAACAGAATTCGCCCCCTTGAGCCAGCGCCAGGCCAGTTTTTAGTGAAGTGCTTTTTTTCTCTCTAAGCATTCTTGCCAGTAGCGTAATGATACCCAGTTTGAAGAGAACCAGACCCAAGGTACCCAGAATAATTGCTGGCCAGAACTTCAGCAGAATATTCAGATCAAGCATCAACCCAACGGAGACAAAGAACAGTCCCAGTAAAATATCCCGGAAAGGACGAATATCCGCTTCCACCTGATGCTTATAGTTACTCTCTCCCATCATCATCCCGGCAATAAAGCCACCCAGAGCCATAGATAGACCCAGAACATGGGTTAGCCAGGCAGCCATCAGGGCAATCATGAGCGCAGTCAATACAAATAGCTCTTCAGAACGAGCCCTGGCCACTTCGTTGAAGACCCTGGGCAGAATCCATTTACCAACAGCCATCATGAGAAGAACAAAAAGAAGGCCTTTGGCCAGAGCCATGCTGATGGTGGTGAAAACTGACTTATCACCCGCACCCGCCAGCGCTGGTACCAGAATCAGGAATAGAACCGCTGCAATATCCTGAAATAGCAGCACGCCAATCGCCATCTGGCCCTGACGACTGCGAATTTCATTACTCTGGGTCAACTCTTTAGAAACAATCGCAGTAGAAGACAGAGCAAGAGCGGCTGCAACGATCAAAGCTTCTTTTACTGATGTTCCAACCAACAGCAGAACCGCAAATATTCCTGCCCCACATAACAGGACCTGCCCGCCCCCAAGTCCGAACACTTCCCGCTTCATGGACTTCATTCGTTTGAGCGAAAACTCAAGACCCAGGGTAAACAGCAGGAAAACCACGCCAATTTCGGCCAGCAGGCTGATATCAAAGCTATGATCAATCAAACCTGTGGCGGTAGGGCCAAGTACGATACCCACGGCCAGGTAGCCAAGACTCTCTGGCAGATTCAGGCGATGAAACAGTGCAATGGCTCCCACGGAGAGAGCCAGGATTAACATCAATTGATTGAAAAAGGTAAAGTCCATCGTTTATCAGGCCTGATTATTCTTTTTTACAGTGAAAATGCAGCTCTGTAGCACCTCAATAGTTTGGGGTGAGCTGAATGAACGGTTACAATTGTATCCGACTTAATCTCCCGCTGTTCAGGAAAATTTGTGCTGCACTTATCTTTCTATACCACATCTGGTTGTCACCTGTGTGATCATGCTGAAGAATTTCTTAATATTCTCGGCCGACATCCTCAACTTAATAGTCAATTCCGATGGTCTGCGGTTGAAATCAGTGCATCTGAGGATTTAATCGTACGATACGGTGTCAAGATCCCGGTGATCGCTACTGAACAGGGTGACGAGATAAGCTGGCCATTTGAAATGGAGCAGCTTGGTGAGTGGATCTATAACCATCTCAATGAACATTCATCATAGTGCTAATGACAATTTAGTCGGGCTTCTGGCAGCCTGTCGGACTTAAGCGTCTCCGTAACCAGGATTGTGAGAAATTTAGGATAAAAATTTCTGATTCCGAGGGGAATAGCGAGCTATTTGACAAGAGAGCAGGAATTTTTAGACCCTTTTCTCACAACTACATGGATGCAGGAGCCAGAGCAACGCAGGAGCAGTTGCCGGGCAGGACAGTCTTAAGTCCAACAGGCAGCTAGGATTTTCAGTGCAGTTTCAGTATTCTGGAATCAGGGAATCAACTTAATCATCGATGGATCGTATGTCTACACCCTCCAAGAACATCTCCGAAAACCATGAAAAGTTGATGAAGCTGGCTTCAATGGCTTCTGTCACAACTGCCGCCGTCCTCATATTCGTTAAAATTGCCGCCTGGTTTATGACCGACTCTCTTAGCGTTCTGGCAACGCTGTTGGATTCAGTCATGGATGTGATCGCCTCAGTTATTACACTGGTAGCTGTCAGAATTGCTCTTGAACCCGCCGACGCAGAGCACCGATTTGGTCATGGCAAAGCAGAGTCTCTTGCTGTTCTGGCTCAGTCAGCTTTTATTTCAGGTTCGGCTATTATTCTTTTTCTCAACGCCATTGATCAGTTGTTGGTGAGGGAGGGCAGCGTTAGCAATGAATCAGTGGGCATGGTTGTCATGCTTTTCTCGATTCTGGCTACTCTGATACTCCTGAGCATACAGACTTATGTTGTGAAGAAAACCGGATCTACGGCCATTGCTGCCGACTCGATGCATTATCGGATAGATCTGCTCACCAATGTATCTGTCATTATCGCGCTTTTTGGTGCCAGTCTGGGTTATTTCTATATTGATCCGGGATTTGCTCTCCTGATAGCGATTTATATGCTAGTTAGTGTTGGCAAGATGGCATGGAGTGCGGTTCAGCAGCTCATGGATCATTCCCTGCCAGAGCAGCAGGTTCAGGACATTGAGCGCATTGTGCGGGCCATTGAAGGGGTACAGGGCATTCATGAGATGAGAACCCGTATTTCTGGCCGGGTTCCCTTTATCCAGATGCACATTGACCTTGATGGTGATCAGAGCTTACACGATGCGCATGATATTGGGCAGGCAGCGGAAGATGCCATTATCGCACTCCTTCCCAATGCCGACGTGATTGTCCATCTGGACCCAAATTGAAAAAGTTTCTGGCCGTTTCTGATGTCTCTCTGGCCACTTGCTCATAGGTTTTGCCCGTCTGCTCAGCAATGGTTTTCACTACCCAGGACAAATAGGCAGGCTCATTTCTTCTGTTCTTTGGTCTTTTGTCCATGCTTCTGGGCAAAAGCCATGGGGCATCTGTTTCTATCATTAAACGGTTTGCCGGAATATCTTTCAGTAATGGATGCAAGTGAGTACCACGCCTTTCATCACAGACCCAGCCGGTTATACCGATGTGCAAATCCAAATCCAGGTATTGATAAAGCGCTTTTTTGTCTGCTGTAAAACAGTGAACAACCAGTCCACCCAGATAATCTCTGAACTCTCTGGCAATGGCTGTAAAACGGTCTGCTGCATCGCGCTCATGGCAAAAAGCGGGAAGGCCCGATTCAACAGCCAGTTGCAACTGTTTCTGAAAAACGGTTTCCTGAGTCGGTCTGGGAGAAAAATCCCGGTTAAAGTCCAGGCCCATTTCACCCGCAGCGACCACTTTCGGTGCCTGAAAGAGCAATTTCAGGTCTTCGTAACAGGAGTCTGTAGTATTTTTGGCATAGTGGGGATGAATGCCAGCCGTTGAATAGCAGTAATCTGAATACTGTTGGGCCAGCTCCAAAGCTTGCTGAGACTCATTAACAGAGGTTCCTGTAAGAATCATCGTATTTACGCCAGCATCAATGGCACGCTCCATGACCTGATCCCGATCCTTTGAAAATTGCTCATCAGTGAGATTTACACCGATGTCCACCAGCTTAGGCTTCATAATAACTCGAAGTGTCAGGTAAAAATCTGGTACATTCTCTCCAAAATCTGATGGGCGTGGCAATAAGCCAATTCGCTAAATGTACAAAAATGATAGTGAGACTTTAATGACTCATTCTTCCCTGACTGTTTCCCATCTTGCTATTCATCCGGTGAAGTCACTCAAGAAGATTTCGGTGGACCAGGCTGTCATTGATCGTATGGGATTTGTGAATGACCGACGCTGGTTGGTCGTCGAACCTGATGGCAAATTTATGACCCAGCGCCACTATCCAAAAATGGCGTTGATTTCTGCCATTCCCCACGAAGATGGATTAACCCTGTCAGCTTCAGGAATGGATGATCTCATTATCAAAGACCCGGAGCGACAGTCTGAGGTCTCTCAAGTGCGGGTTGTGGTTTGGAAAGATGAACTGCAAGCGCTTGATGCAGGTGAGGCGGCATCCCAGTGGCTCACTGAATCTCTTGGCGTACCATGCAGAATGGTGAAGTTCTCAGAGCAGGTGAATCGTCAGGTGGATCTTCGTTTTGCCAACAAAGGCGACAACACAGCTTTTGCCGATGGTTTCCCTTTTCTTCTTACCACAGAAGCTTCATTGCAGGAGCTTAACAGCCGCCTTGATACTCCGATCACTATGGATCGTTTCAGGCCTAATATTGTCATTCAGGGTGCCGGTTACTACGCAGAAGATCATTGGAAAAGAATCAAAATCGGTGAAGTGGTTTTCCGGGTAGCCAAGCCTTGTAGTCGATGTGTCATGACAACGGTTGATCCGGTAAAAGGCGTTAAGACAGGAAAAGATCCGTTAATGACATTGTCAGGCTACAGAAGAACAGAGATGGGTGTCATTTTTGGACAAAACCTGATCCATGAATCAGAAGGCATTATCCGTTTAGGCGACGCTGTTGAGATTATTGAATAGTCTCAAAGAACATCAATAAAATACCATAGCCTCTTGATGTAAGAGGCTATTTTGTATCGGACAACGATAATCAGAGGTCGAATTTCACCCAGAGAGGGGCATGATCTGAAGGTTTCTCCAGGCCACGAATATCGTAATCAATGCCCGTTGCCCTGAAGTGCTTCATCAGGCAGTCCGTTGCGATAACCCCGTCTATTCGAAGGCCTCTTTTGGGCTCACGGTCAAATCCACGACTGCGGTAGTCAAACCAGCTATAGAGTTCTTCACTGCTCTTTTCAGGGCATACACGAAAGCAATCAGTGAATCCCCAGGCCAGAAGACGGTCAAACCACTCTCTTTCTTCCGGCAGGAAACTGCATTTCCCTGTTTTTAACCAGCGCTTTGCATTTTCGGGACCAATACCAATGTCGCTATCTTTGTGGGAGATATTGAAGTCGCCCATGACCAGTAAAGGTTGATCGGGTGAATACTCCGTATCCAGGGTGGTCATCAGATCCTGATAAAAAGCTTGTTTGGCAGGAAACTTGGTAGGGTGGTCACGGCTCTCGCCCTGAGGGAAATAACCATTAATGACAGTAAAGGATTGGCCGCTGCGTGTCTGGTATTCTGCAGTGATAAGGCGTCTTTGGGCATCAGGAGCCTCAGTTTTGAAACCTTTCTCAACCCTGACAGGCTTCTGACGACTCATCAGAGCAACACCATAATGTGTTTTCTGTCCGAAATACTCAACGTGATAGCCCAAAGCTTCAATGGCTTCGACGGGAAAATCTTCATCAGTGACTTTGATCTCCTGCAGTCCAATGACCTCCGGCTGATGCTTTTCGATCAGAGCCTTGAGTTGATGCAGGCGAACACGGATTCCATTGACGTTAAATGTGATGACTTTCATAACCTTGAAACGGCTTCCTTGAGGAGTATGAGCTGCATCATAGCTGAAAAGCCTTCGGGTTATAAGCCGAAGCATCTGGCTCGAAGGTCAGAGAACGGCAAAAATATTGGCCTTTACTTGCTGCTTACCACCCAGCTTCTTTATAGTTTCTATTACAGAATCGTACAGGGCCGTACGAGATCATAGGAACAATCACGACACATTGCGAACACTCTATGCCTGACATTAATCGATCCTGGATCCTTGCTGGAGGAATGGCGGGGCTTTTAGGCGTCTATCTGCTGACGGCGGATATAACTTCCATGTCCGATAAAGGTAATTCCTCATTTCGTGCGAAAAGCGAGCCTGTTGTCGAATTACCACTGGCCAGGGTCTCAGCCAGAATTTTTCCCGTTGAATCCATTCACCGAACCCTATCCTTATTTGGAGAAACTCAGCCTGACAGAATAGTAACGATCAGTGCAGAAATTTCTGCCAGAGTCCTGGCCGCATCGGGTCAGAAAGGGCAGTTCATAAAAAGTGGAGAAGCTATCGTCACCTTAAAAGAGGGGGCATTACCGGCCCGGATTGCTGCTGCCAAAGCCAGAGTCCGAAAAGCTGAGCTGGACTATAACTCGGCATTGTCACTGAAAACTAAAAACCTGATTGCTGAGAATGAGTTACCGCAACTGGAAGTGGCCCTGAGTGAGGCTCGGTCAGCGCTTTCAACGTTGCAAATCGATTTCGATAACACCCGAATCCGTGCTCCGGTGACCGGCATCCTGAACAACCGGTTTGTTGAGCAGGGCGATTATATTGAAATGGGGAAACCCGTCGCCGAGATACTCGATCTTGATCCTCTGGTGGTTTCTGTCAATGTTCCCCAGTCGTACATCGCTTCAGTCACCCTGGGTGACAGAGCAGATATCCGTTTTGCTACCGGAAAAACAGCCTCTGCAGAAGTTCGCAACATCGCCCGACTGGCTGAGTCAGGCACTCGAACCTTTAAGGTAGAACTCAGTCTGGCGAATACAGCCATGGAGACTCCAGCCGGTTTGAGTGTTGAAGCTGACCTTAAACTGGAGCAAGTTGAAGCCATCAAGGTTTCACCGGCCCTGTTAAGTCTGGATGAGACCGGTAATCCCGGCATCAAGTGGGTGGATGAAAGGGATCAGGTGAACTTCACTGCCGTCGATATTGTCAAATCTGAAGCCAGCGGTATCTGGCTTACCGGTATTCCTGCCAGTGCCAGGCTCATCACCCGAGGGCATGGTTTTGTCAGAGAAGGGGACCGGGTAATTGTTGACCCTGTGCAGACTCTTGCTGTTAAAAGAGACAAGCTAGCAGGGGATACACCATGAGCAGTCTGATTGGCCTTTCGCTGAACCGCAGTCGTACGGTTCTGATGATGTTTTTCCTGATTCTTATCTCAGGGATGCTCTCCTATCTGACGATTCCCAGGGAATCTTCGCCTGATGTTCCTATTCCCTACGTCTATGTTTCCGTTAACTATGAAGGCATTTCACCAGAAGATTCAGAAAGATTACTGATCCTGCCTCTGGAAAAAGAGCTTCAGGGACTTGAGGGCGTCAAAGAGCTATCGGCAACCGCTTCTCAATCCCACGCCTCTGTTACGCTTGAGTTTGAGGCTGGGGTAGAGCTTGATAAAGCTCTCGCCGATGTACGCGACAAAGTAAACCTGGCAAAAAGTAAACTGCCCGACGGTACCGATGAGCCTGTCATTGAACAGATTACCATGGCCAGTGTAAACCCTGTGATAACGGCTATCCTCTCTGGCCATCTTCCTGAAAGAGCCATGGTAAAGATTGCACGAGCTCTCAAGGATAAGCTGGAAGCCCGAAAGGAGATCCTGGAAGTAGACATCGCCGGTGACAGGGAAGAAGTCGTAGACGTCATTATCGATCCGATGAAACTGGAAAGTTATGGCCTGATTCCTGCTGATGTCATTAACCTTGTTTCACAGAATAATCAGCTGGTTGCCGCAGGCAGTTTGGATACTGGTCAGGGCAGCTACTCCATTAAAGTGCCTGCCGTCTACAAAACGTCGGCGGATATTCTTTCCCAGCCGGTAAAAGCAGAAGAGAACCGGGTGGTGACTTTTGCAGATATCGCTACCGTCCTGAGCACGTTTAAAGAGGGCGGCGGTTATGCCCGCCTGAATGGCGAAAACAGTATTGCCCTGGAAATAAAAAAACGACCCGGTGAGAACATTATTGAAGCCATAGAAATCGCAAAGGCCATCATCAATCAAGGCATTGCATTGGGACCCGGGACCTTGAAAGTGGACTACGTGGGTGATCAGTCCGAAGAAGTAAAAAGGATGGTGACTGACTTGCAGAACAACGTCCTGTCTGCAGTGATTCTCGTAGTTATCATTATTATTGGTGCTCTTGGGGCTCGGAGTGCCTTTCTGGTGGGCATCGCAATACCCGGTTCATTCCTGTCGGGCATCCTGATTCTGCAAATCATGGGCCTGACCATTAATATGGTCGTGCTTTTCTCACTGATTATGGCGGTAGGCATGCTGGTTGATGGCGCTATTGTTGTCACTGAGTATGCAGACAGAAGAATGGGGGAGGGGATTCATCGCCAAAAGGCTTATCTCGAAGCCTCTCGCAAAATGGCCTGGCCCATCACTGCCTCTACTGCCACAACACTGGCAGCATTCTTTCCGCTGATGTTCTGGCCGGGAATGATGGGGGAATTTATGAAGTACTTACCCCTTACTCTCATCGCCACATTGGCTTCTTCTTTGATCATGGCCCTGATTTTCATCCCGACCCTGGGTGCCATGATTGGCAAACCCCGCTCACTGGGTGCCAGAGAAAAAGCATCCATGATGGCTGTTGAGTCAGGCGAATTTGCTCAGACAACCGGCTTTACCGGACGATATGTGTCGGTTTTAGCCCGTGCGATAGAAAACCCTGGCAGGGTTTTACTCTTTACCTGCATGACGGTCGTGCTGATTTTTACGCTCTTTATTAAGACTTCCCGTGGCGTCGAGTTTTTCCCTGATGTGGATACTGACGCCATCATCATCACCGTGAAAGTGAACTCAGGAAACCTTTCTGTTGATGAAAAAGATGCCTTGATGGAAAAGATAGAAACCCGCCTGCTAGACCTGCCTGGCATGAAAACACTTTATGCCAGAACCGGAGATAACCAGGTTGTGGGGACATTAAGAATCAATCTTGAAGGCTGGCAATACCGAGACACAACACTGGCCGTAGCTCAGGATGCTGAGCAAAGACTGGCCGTTTTCCCGGGGCTGGATATAGCCGTTGAACGAGTCAAGGATGGCCCTCCAGGCAGTAAGCCTCTGGAGCTGATTGTCAGAGCCGATAATCTCGAAACTCTTTACAATTCAGTGGCTAAGGCAAGAAACCTGCTCGAGAATGTTGGTTCTTTTACCAATATTGAGGATTCAGGGCCTGCACCCGGTTACGAATGGCGTCTGAGTATTGATCGTGCTGAAGCTGCTCGCTACGGAGCCGACGTTGCAACCACTGGCAGCATGGTAAGAATGGTGACATCCGGATTAACAGTGGGCTCCTATCGCCCTGATGATTCTGACGATGAGGTGGACATACGCATCCGTTACCCTGAAAGTGAACGACACTTGGAAAGTATTGACCAACTGCGTCTAATGACCTCTTCCGGACTGGTGCCCATTGGTAACTATACGGAACGGGAAGTCAGCAGCAAGCTCGACAACATCAAGCGTATAGACGGTAAACGAACCATCACACTTTCAGCTGACCTGATCGATGGAGCGCTGCTTTCAGAGCAAATCCCCTTGTTGACCCAGGAGTTGGCAGCGGCCAATTTTGCCGAGGGTGTCAGCTTTGACTTTAAGGGCGAAGAAGAGGACCAGAAAGAGAGCGGACAATTTCTGATGCAAGCATTCAGTATTGCGCTGTTTGTCATGGCCATGATCCTGGTAACCCAGTTCAACAGTTTCTACCAGGCTGCATTAATCATGTCAGCCGTGATATTGGCCACAGGGGGTGTCTTTCTTGGATTGATGATCACCGATCAGAGCTTTGGCATCGTAATGTGCGGCATCGGCATTATTGCCCTGGCGGGTATTGTTGTGAACAACAACATAGTCTTGATTGACACCTTTAACAGTCTGAGAAGAGAAGGGCACAGTACCCGGGAAGCGGTTCTCAGAACCGGTGCCCAGCGTCTCAGACCCGTCATGCTGACCACCATCACGACCGTATTGGGCCTGATGCCTATGGTATTGTCGATGAACATTAATATGTTCGACCATTCAATCGAGATTGGAGCGCCCTCCACCCAGATGTGGAATCAGCTGGCGACCTCGATAGCAGGGGGGCTAACCTTTGCCACGCTGTTAACACTGCTGGTAACCCCCTGTTTACTGATGATCTCCCGGAAATGGCAAGCTCGTACAGTTCGCTGATTTCTACATCATGATAGATACAGATAGATCGCATATCTATACGCTTTCATGCTCGAAGAGCGCTGGGATTGCCTGTAGTCGCTGATCGAAGGGCATCTGTTCAATGGTTTGAGGCTCCCTATTTTCGATGGGCGACTCAGGGGGGGCAATGGCGGCATCATTCGTCGGCTCAAGTCGCCCTGCTCGAATACGCTCAAACGTGTTCTCCATGGTTGCCTGATGCGTCTCTTTTAAATGGGCCTGAAGCTCGCGCTTCTGGCCAAAATTAGTCCGGCAGGCAAGGCAGAATGTTTTATGGAGGTATAACCCCTTCACTTTCCTTTTATCCAGAGGAATGAAATTATTATCCTTTCCCGCTGCCAGATCATGGAGGTGATTATTAAATGATTCAATATTGTGATAGATCACCTGACATGGAATGGCCTTTAGTGATTTAGGTATAGCCAACTCCAGAGTGCCCGGTTTAAACAGTGACCTTATCTCTTGTGGTTTTTCCTTTAAATCGTTAACAGCAGCGATTGCCTGTTTCGGGTTTTTATCAAAGCAGTCAAGGATTTCAGTAATGCTTATTCGGGAGGAGGGGTTGTCAGCATAGCTTTTATAGAGTTGCCTCAGCACTTTATTATATTTTCGTTGCCCGGCAGGCTCTGCTGATCGTTGGTGACGCCGGTGAAATTTTTCTGGAGAATACACTTTTTTATGTATTACCTTGGTTATAAAATCGCGCTTGTGCCTATCGATCAAGGATTCTGAGTGGTGCTTTTTCTCACACAGGCTTCCATCCGTGAGTGTGTGCTCAAAACGAGGCATTTTAGCTGGACGGGAAAGGGGGCTTATATCACGATCAACAAGGAAATTTTCGCGTTTTCTCTTTTTCGGGTTTTGCGTCTGTACTGCGGGAATGGCTGTCTGATTATCTTCCGCCAACACAGGGGTTCCTTCTTTACAGAAATTTTCAGCATAATAAGCCTCAACGCTTTTAATAATTCTTTTTTTCAGGATGTAATCTTTTTGTTTGTTCTCTCTTCTGGCAATTCTCTGGTTCAACCCATCCGGGCATTCACAGAGATAACGGGTCGCTTCGCAGACGGTGCATTCTGAACAGCGGCAAGTGATAAATTTGCTTTGTTTTTCCTTCAGTTTTTCGTGTTCATGGGCCAGCATTCCCGAAGACTCGGTATCTTCCCAATCCTGCGTCAGCGATAAGTCAGCTAATAATTCTGGAATGGCAGTGCTCTCAGCGTAAGCTCGGCTCATTTTCCAGTATCGTTGCTCAGCAGTGGGTAATTCATCAAATGCCTCAAGCGTCTGGTTCAACTGCAAAGCCGTCACTTTAAAAGGAATAGGGACACCAATGTGTTGTTCAACGGCCAGTTTTTGCTCCTTAAGGTGACTCATGTATTGTTTGCGCGCTTGATAATAGGCCTCTCCATAGCTGATATTACCCTGATCATCCTTTCTTGCTGTAAATCCCTGTTCTTTGAACTGCTTTTTAATCAGGTCTGCTCTCTCTTTTTTAATCTGATTTGTTGTGGTTTGAATGGCCTCAGCAAACCGTTGTCTGGCTTTCAGTCGCCTTTGTTCTTGCTGGAATGCTTTGAATTCTTCTGTTCCTAAAAACAGTTTCTGATGGCTGGGATTGTTATAAAATTGAGAAAGTATTTCTTTTACTTCAGTAAGAGGGGGTAATGTTTTCCATTCAGCTACTTGAATTGGGTGCACCAACTGATTAGTGGTGCTGTCGAAATAGTCTCCACTGGCTAGTTCTTCATTGAGTGTTTTGTTCCTCCAGGTAACCTGTGATCTATAGCTCATCAGGTAATTATAAATGCTACCAAGGTAATGCAAGGTAATGGCAATCTCAGGGATGACCTCGGCCTCGACAGTTTTGCAGACCTGATCTTGCTTAGCTGGTTCCTGCCAGTGCGAATATAGGTGAGCCAGTTCATCGGCCTTGCTATTAAAAGCCCTGCTGGTCATCAACTGAAACGTCTCATGTTTATGGTCACTCCATAATGCTGGATTTGCGACCAGCAGAAAAGCAAAAGCGCCGATATCATAGGTCGATGAGATGCCTTTTTTCAGCTCTCTTTGAATGACATTTTCGAATTGTTCTTTTCGACTGGCACCTTCATACAGGATGGTATTGCCTGATATTTCCTTGGTGAAAGAAATCAGCAGATGGCAGACTCTGTTCATGGTGCATGCATTGTCCGTTTTTAGAGCATCGAACCAGATGTCTTTGATAAGACGGAAAAATGCCAGATATCCTAACTCTGATGGTGCTTTTCTATAGCCTCGATAGTGGCTGGAGCAGACCTTTGTTGTAGAACCGAAGTTAAACTTCATGTCGCCTTTTACGACCAGTTCTGGCCAGTTTCTTTTAATATATTGAGCTTGCTCTTTGAGCTCTGGAGGCCAGCGGTCAACGATAGTTGCAATTTCCTGTCTATCGGGCCACAAGGATGCATAATGTTGGTCGAGTTCTCTAACTGCATCATCTTTTAATGATCCTACAAATTCTATTAGTGTCTGGGCCAGCCGAGCTTTACCCTGAACGCCAGGTGTCTGTTCAATGACTTCACTAAGCTGGTGAAAAAGAGGAAACCGGTTACTGCGCCAGCCTTCACCCAAAAAGTTGGATATGGCCTCATAGGTGGGGGAGATGTTTCTATCTTTAAGTGTTTTCTCTGCCGCACTAATTTCCCTTTGTGAAAATCCCCGGATCTTCAAATTCTGCAGTCCAAGTGGCTCTTTCGTGGTTTTTCGTGAGTGAAAAGTTCCGGTTGTTGGTGCAGCATTCTCCTCTGAGTCAGTTACACCCACTAACCAGAAACTTTCATTCAGGGCGTTTGCACCTGGATTTGACGTAGATGAAATATCCATTTAAATTTTTCTCCAATCTTTATTCAGGGCGATCGTTATCAGCGGACTGGCTTGGGTTGCTCTCACTGTCACCCGGACGCTTGCCAATCATGTTTTGCTGCAGTTTTTCAGCCAATTCATATTTATGCATCAACTTCCACACTTTTACCTGAGCCTGGTCAAAGTCAAAATTGCCAGATGGCTCACATTGTGCGCTCTCATTGGCATCGGGTTCTTTATTTCTCAAGGCCAACAGCCGTGCTTCAGCCA